>JAAUZY010000076.1 GCA_014804355.1 Lachnospiraceae bacterium | reverse complement strand
TCGAGGAACTGGTGGAGGAGCAGATCGCGGGCGGCACAGATGCGATCATTGTGTGCGGCACGACAGGAGAGGCGTCCACGCTGACGCATGAGGAACATCTGGATCTGATCAGGTTCTGTGCCGAGAAGGTGAAAGGCAGAGTGCCGGTTATTGCGGGTACGGGTTCTAACTGTACGAAGACGGCGGTATATCTGTCTACAGAGGCTGAGAAATACGGAGTGGACGGATTGCTAGTCGTGACACCTTACTACAACAAAGCTACCCAGAAGGGATTATACGAGCATTTTAAGACCATTGCGGATTCCGTGAAACTACCCATTATCCTGTACAATGTACCGAGCAGGACAGGATGCAATATTCTGCCGCAGACAGTAGTGAAATTATGCACGGAGGTCAGCAATATCGTGGCGATTAAAGAGGCCAGCGGCAATATTTCCCAGGTGGTGAAGCTGATGGCATTAGCGGGCGGTAAGCTTGATCTGTATTCCGGCAATGATGATCAGGTAGTGCCTCTGTTGTCACTGGGCGGCAAGGGCGTGATTTCTGTTGTGTCCAACGTAGCGCCGAGACAGATGCATGACCTCTGTCAGAAATTCTTCGACGGTGATATAGAGGGCAGTATGAAGGAACAGCTTCGTGTCATTGAATTGTTTGACGCGCTGTTTTGTGAGGTGAATCCGATTCCGGTGAAAACAGCGATGAACCTGATGGGCAAGAACGTGGGGCCTCTGCACATGCCGCTGTCCGAGATGGATCCGGGGAATGTGGAGACGCTTAAGACCGCACTCATCAATTACGGCATTTTATAGAAACAGTTTACAGTGTCTGCCCTAGATTAGTGGCAGACACTTACCAATTAGAGCAGAGGGAGGAGTAACACAACATGACCAGAGTAATTATGCACGGCTGCAACGGCAAGATGGGACAGACCATATCGGGGCTGATTGCGGCGGATGAAGAGATAGAGATCGTGGCGGGAGTAGATACTTACGATGAGGGCAAAAATCCATACCCCGTATTTTCCGTGATTGCGGATTGTGACGTGGCGGCGGACGCGGTCATTGATTTCAGTGCGGCAGCTGCAGTGGACGGACTGCTTAATTATTGTGTGGAGAAGCAGGTGCCATGCGTGCTCTGTACTACGGGGCTGTCGGAGGCGCAGCTTGCTAAGGTGCAGGAGGCGTCGAAGAAGGTGGCAGTCTTAAAGTCGGCGAACATGTCACTGGGAATTAATATGCTTCTCAAGCTGCTGAAGGAGGCGGCAGGGATTCTTGCACCGGCGGGATTCGATATTGAGATTGTGGAGAAACATCACAACCAGAAAGTGGACGCGCCCAGCGGAACCGCGCTTGCACTTGCGGATTCCGTCAATGAGGAACTGGACAATGCTTACACTTATGTCTATGACAGAAGTCAGACGAGAGAGAAGAGAGCGCAGAAAGAGATCGGAATCAGCGCGGTCAGAGGCGGCACCATCGTAGGAGATCACGACGTGATCTTTGCGGGGGCGGACGAGGTCGTGACCTTCTCTCACAGAGCATATTCCAAGGCAGTATTCGGCAAGGGAGCGATTCAGGCAGCAAAGTTTATTGCGGGCAGGCCGGCAGGAATGTATAATATGAGTGATGTAATCAATGGGTAAAAGTTGATAATTATAATAGAAAAGCAAAACTCTACCATAATGGGATAGTTATTGCGAAAAGACAGTAATACGGAGGAATTTATGGACGATTTAGAGCTACGGTATTTGAAAAGTTTATCCAAGCAGTATCCGACGATCGCGGCGGCATCGACAGAGATTATTAATCTGCAGGCAATCTTAAATCTTCCCAAGGGCACAGAACATTTCATGACGGATATTCACGGTGAATATGAGCAGTTCAATCATATTCTGAAGAACGGATCAGGTTCCATCAGGCGCACCATTGATGAAGAGTTCGGTAATACGTTGAGCATCAAGGATAAGAAGAGTCTGGCAACGCTGATCTACTACCCGAGAGAGAAGCTTGATCTGGTACTGCGGGAGGAAGATGAAAGCACGATTGAAGACTGGTATAAGATCACCCTGCACAGGCTTGTGCAGATTACGAAGAGAGTTTCTTCCAAGTATACCCGCTCCAAGGTGCGTAAGGCTCTGCCGCAGGATTTCTCCTATATCATAGAAGAGTTGATTACGGAGAAAGCGGAGATACAGGATAAGGAAGCTTACTATAATGAGATCATTCACACGATCATACGCATCGGACGGGCACAGGAGTTTATCATTGCCCTGAGCTATCTGATCCAGCGTCTGGTCATCGACCATCTTCACATCGTGGGAGATATCTATGACAGAGGACCGGGACCGCATATTATTCTCGATACACTGTGCGCCTATCATTCCGTGGATGTGCAGTGGGGCAATCATGATATTGTGTGGATGGGAGCTGCCAGCGGACATCTGGCGTGTATCGCCAATGTAATCAGAATGGCTGCCAGATACGGCAATCTGGATACGTTGGAGGAGGGATACGGCATCAATCTGATCCCCCTGGCAACCTTTGCGCTGGACGCATACAAAGAGACGGACTGCAGCGCTTTTGCCATCAAATATAATACCGACTACGACACGAAGGATCTGAGTCTGGACATGAAGATGCATAAGGCGATTGCCATCATCCAGTTTAAACTGGAGGGGCAGTTGATCATGCGCAGACCTGAGTTCGGCATGCAGGACAGACTGCTGCTCGACAAGATCGATTATGAGAATAAGGCACTGGTGCTCGACGGGGTCTCTTACGCCATGAAAGATGTGGATTTCCCTACGGTCAACAGGGAGCGGCCGTATGAGCTGACGTCGGAGGAAGAGCAGGTCATGGAGCGTCTCAGACAGGGATTTGTCAAGTGTGAGAAGCTGCAGAAGCATGTCAGATTCCTTTTTTCCAAAGGCGGATTGTACAAGGTGTACAATTCCAATCTGCTCTATCACGGGTGTGTGCCCATGGATGAAAGAGGAGATTTCAGAAAGGTCACTGTGTACGGCGAGGAGTACAGCGGCAAGGCGCTCTATGATGTGCTGGAACATTATGCCAGAAAAGGTTACTATGCCGATAACAATCTGAAAGAAAAGCTGAAAGGCCAGGACATTATCTGGTATATCTGGGCGGGACCGAATTCGCCGGTGTTCGGCAAGGATAAGATGGCGACCTTTGAACGGTATTTTCTGGAAGATAAGGAAATGCACAAGGAGACGAAAAACAGTTACTACAGGCTGCTTGATAACGAGATAGTGATTGACAGGATCTTCTGGGAATTCGGCTTAGATGAAAAAGTTTCCCATATTGTCAACGGACATGTGCCGGTGGAACGCAAGAAAGGGGAGTCGCCGATTAAGTGCGGCGGCAAACTGCTTATCATAGACGGCGGTTTCTCCAAAGCGTATCAGGATAAGACGGGAATCGCAGGGTATACGCTGGTAGTCAATTCCCACGGCATGCGGCTGGTTGCCCATGAACCCTTCGAGTCCACGGAGGCGGCGATCCTGCACGAGTCGGATATCTTCTCGGATTCCGTGATCTTAGAGACCAGCAGTATGCGTCAGAAGATTGCGGATACCGATATCGGTGCGGAACTGCGGGAGAGCATACACCAGTTGGAGGAGCTTCTGCAGGCATACAGAGATGGTATTATTATAGAAAAATAAAGAGAGAAAATCCGTCCCATATACTGCAAGGGACGGATTTCTTGTGATCCGAGTTCGCGGAGCGAAACTCGCAATCGAGCGAAGCTCGCAATCGAGCGAAGCTCGATTTGTTACCTATTTACTACCTTCTTGTACCACGTGTTGACATGTTGGAAGCGGTATTGTTGTTCGTATTACCGGTACCTGCCACGTCATCTACCATGTTCTCTACGCCGTTAGCGGCATCGTCAATTACATCGGAAACTGCGTTGCCCGCGTCACCGACTGCGTCGCCTACGTTATCAAGCACGGTGTCGCCTGTTGTGTCTCCGGCAGTCACATCGTTGACATTTTCATTTTTGTCTGTGTTACCTGTGGCTGTATCACCGGTTGTATTGTTTGTCGTGTTGTTTGCGGTGCCGTTAGCAGTACCATTGTCAGTGATATCCTGGGATGTTCCTGTGCCGCCTGTAGTTCCCGTATTCGCGTTGGTATCATTACCCGTACCGGAATCGGCGGCGGTTGAATTGTTGTTGCCATTGCCTGTTGCGTTGTCGTTTGTGCCGCAGGCTGTCAGCATGGTCATGGACAACGCCATGAGAGAAACCAGTAACAATGCTTTCACCTTTTTCATATTTTCCTCCATTCCGAAGCATAATCGGGCATATCGTGTCGCCCGGGCTTGTGCTGCTTCTGCATTCATTTGAAACAGTATGGCTCTGGGCCGCTACTGTTGTACATAAATTCTGAAAGACAGGATGTTTTTGTGTAAAAACACCTGCTCCTATGTTATTATGTCAGTTAGAAAATAAAATATGCACGGCAGACGGCCGGCAATTTGAACCATGGAGGTTTATAATGGAATTTCGACCTTGTATAGATATTCACAACGGAAGCGTCAAACAGATCGTAGGCAGCAGCCTGAGCGATCAGGGTGATACGGCGCAGGAAAATTATGTGTCCGGTCAGGATGCGGCATTTTATGCCGGACTGTATCGTGAATATAACATCACAAACGGGCATATTATAATGTTGAACCCGGTTACGTCACCTTACTATGAGGCGACGAAGAAGCAGGCGCTTAGCGCGCTTTATGCGTATCCGGGCGGTTTGCAGGTGGGCGGCGGTATCACGCCTGAGAATGCCGGTGAGTTTCTGGCCGCCGGAGCAAGTCATGTGATCGTCACATCTTATGTTTTTAAAAACGGACAGATCCGGTACGATCATATAGAGAAAATGGTGCGGGAAGTGGGCAGAGAACGGCTTGTTTTGGATTTAAGCGCTAGGAAGAAGGAGAACCGCTACTTTATTGTAACCGACAGATGGCAGAAATATACCGATGTGGAACTGACGGAGCGCACATTAGATGAGCTGTCGTCTTACTGCGATGAATTTCTGGTTCACGCGGTGGACGTGGAAGGAAAAGCAGAAGGCATTGAGGAAGAGCTGGCGCGTCTGTTGGGCGACTGGGGCAAACTGCCGGTCACTTACGCCGGCGGTGTGCACAGCATGGATGATTTGCGCCTGTTAAAGAGCATCGGCAGGGACAGAGTGAATGTAACTGTGGGCAGTGCGTTAGATCTGTTTGACGGCAGCATGAAATTTGAGGAAGTGCTGCGGGAATGCCGTGGAAGTTTATAAAATAAAAAAACCTGCCGAATGACAGGTTTTTTCTAATCTGTTACAATAATATCGCTGATTCTAAATAAAAATTATCATTTATATTTAAGAACAGGTACATCGTAATAGAGATTATGGTGTTACAAGAACGATGTTTCTTATAACTTTGTTACGTTTACGGCCTGAGGTCCCTTTTCGCCATTAACTACTTCGTACTCAACAGCAGCGCCCTCTTCAAGAGACTTGAAACCTTCCATGTTGAGTCCTGAGTAATGAACGAATACATCGTTACCCTGCTCATCAGAGATGAAGCCGTAACCCTTTTGGTTGTTAAACCATTTAACTGTACCTTTGTTCATCGTACATACCTCCAAAAAATAAAAAATAAATTGTTGTGTCAACATTCATAGAATAGCACATGTCTTTATAAATGTAAAGCATTGTTTTTGCGAATCTTTACCGCGAATCTTTATCAGAGATGGGTTTTGTGTTTTTCTTGTACGGTGAATCAACATATGATATAGTTTCTGTAGTGAAATACCGTGCATTACTTCGTATTCTGATGTAAGAGTGGTTACGGTGTGATCATATAGATGGAGTTAACGGAAAGAATGAAGGGTGAAGCGAGGAGACAGGAGATCATAAGAATCTTAAGCGAAGCGAAGGAGGCAGTATCCGGAACCGAGCTTGCGAGGCGGCTGGGTGTGAGCCGTCAGGTGATTGTACAGGACATGGCGCTGCTGCGGACTTCCTATCGCAATATTATTGCCACCAACAGGGGATATCTTCTATATGAAGAATCCCCGAAACGTGAGTGGTTTAGAAGAGAGGTCAGGGTCAGACACGGCAGGGAGGATATTGTACGGGAACTGGACTGTATCGTGGACGCAGGCGGCTGGGTGGTGGACGTGATTGTGGAGCACGAGATCTATGGGCGGTTGTCCGGTGATCTGGTGATCCGCAGCCGCGCCGATGTGCGGGAATTTATGCGCAGAGTGGAGGAGCATCGGACGAAACCGCTTACCGAGCTGACGGAGGGCATACATTTACACACCATCGAGGCAGAGCGTGAGGAGACGCTCGATGCAGTCGAGAAAGCGCTGGCGGAGGCAGGTTTTTTGGTTACTATGAGTGGCGAAGACGTGAATAGTAACGGTTTTTTGTGCGGAGAATAGTTTTTATGTAAACAAAGATTGTATTATACATAATACTTGTGGTACAATTCTTAAGGAAAGTATCAGATTCAGAGCAGCAACAAAAAAGAACAGCTTATACAAAAGATAAACTGCTCTGAATGTGATTCTTTTCAATTGTACCAATTCGCGGAACATTAGCC
>JAAUZY010000075.1 GCA_014804355.1 Lachnospiraceae bacterium | reverse complement strand
TGACTTGCTGGACGGGATATTGTGTGAGGAAGAGCTATGAAGCCATCATTCAAGACATATTTTAAAGTCATATTGAATTTATTGACTGCATTGGTCGCTTTGCTTTTGTGCATTTTTCTGCTACCGAGGTGCCTTATCTTCTTCATGCCGTTTATCATCGGCTGGATCATTGCGCTGATTGCTTCTCCCGTGGTCAGATTTTTTGAGGAGAGGCTCAAAGTAAGACGTAAGGGCGCTTCGGTGATCGTAATCGTTGCGGTGCTTGCAGGGGTGATCCTGCTGGTCTACGGGATCGGTTCAACGCTGGTGCGCGAAGGTATTAATTTTGCCAATGAACTGCCTGAGATGTGGGAGAGCATCATAGCGGAGCTTAATGAGGTAGGCAGGAATCTGGAAGGCGTGTATAACAGACTGCCGGCAGATATGCAGAATACGCTGGATAATATAGGCGCCGAGATGGGAGAATATTTCGGAAGTTTTATGGAAGGCGCCGGAACGCCGACCTTTCAGGCGGTAGGAAACGTAGCGAAGCAGCTGCCGGATATATTCCTGGGCGTGGTAATGTGTATCCTGTCGGCGTACTTTTTCGTAGCGGATAAAAGCTATATGTCGGATATGGTGAAGAAATATGTTCCGGATTCCGTCAGGTATCGCTGTAATCTGGTCCGCAGAAGTCTGCGCAATGCGGTGGGCGGTTATTTCAAGGCGCAGTTTAAGATCGAGTGCTGGGTGTATGTGCTGCTGGTGATCGGACTTCTGACACTGCATGTGCGCTATGCACTTCTTGTAGCGCTGGGAATTGCATTTCTGGATTTCCTGCCGGTGTTCGGGACGGGAACGGTCATGATTCCGTGGGCGGTTATCGAGATATTGAATAAAAATTATAAGATGGCGGTGGGACTGCTCATTATCTGGTGTGTGGGACAGCTTGTCCGTCAGATGATCCAACCTAAGATCGTGGGAGATTCCATGGGCATGGAGGCGATTCCGACCTTGTTTCTTCTTTTCATAGGATACAAGGTGGCGGGAGTGGTCGGCATGATTTTTGCGGTGCCGATCGGAATTATCGTTGTCAATCTGTATGAGGAGGGTGTGTTCGATACCACGAAACAGAGTATAGAGATTCTTGTGGCGGGATTCAATAAATTTCGCAGGATTCGTCCGGAGGACACGGCGATCGTCGAAGAATATGAGAGAGAAATGGAGACGACTTATCAGGAGGAAATGCAGTCAGCCGAGGAGCAGGAGCGCGAACTGGCAGATGCCGCGCGGATCAGGCTGGAGGAGCCGGCGATCATTAAGAAGATTATAAATAGGAAGAACGAATAACATAAATCTAAGATAACATTGGAAAGAAGGAACGGATATGCAGGTTACGGTTTATAATTGCAGGGCTTTTGATGAGAAGGAGCTTTTTACGGAATATGCTAAGGAATTGGGAATAGAACTGGTGTTGTGTGCGGATGCGCCGTCGAAGGATAATGTGTCGCTATGTCGGGGCAGCCGCTGTGTGGATGTGATCACGTCTAAGATCGACGCGGAATTGATGCGCGCTTTTCAGGAGAACGGCGTGGAGTACATAACGACCAGAACCATCGGTTATGACCATATTGATCTGGAAGCGGCGAAGGCATGTGGGATTAAGGTGGGCAATGCGCCTTACGGACCCCACGGCGTGGCGGATTATACGGTTATGCTGATCCTCATGTCCATTCGTAAGATGGGTGCGATTCTGGGGAGAACCGCGCTGCAGGATTATACGCTGGCGGGATTAAACGGAAGAGAATTAAAAGATTTGACCGTAGGAGTCATCGGCACGGGAAGGATCGGCGCTACGGTGGTACAGAGTCTGTCCGGTTTCGGCTGCCGTATTCTGGCGTATGATCTTTATGAGAAAGAAGAAGTCAGGCAGTATGCCGAGTATGTGTCGCTTGAGCGGATCTGGAAAGAAGCGGATGTGATCACGCTGCATACGCCGCTTACCGAGGAGAATCATCATCTGATCTGCGCAGATACGATATCGCAGATGAAGGACGGCGTGGTGATCGTCAACACGGCGAGAGGAGCGCTGATCGATTCCGATGCTTTTATCGAGGCCATCGAGAACGGCAAAATCGGTGCGGCGGGATTAGATGTTGTAGAAAATGAGTTCGGTTTATACTATTATGACCACAAGTCGGATATATTAAAGAATAGGGAACTTGCTCTTTTAAGAAGTTTTCCGAATGTGACGGTCTCCCATCACATGGCCTTCTATACGAAAAACTATGTAGAGACCGTAGTTAAGGACTCTCTTATGAGCTGTAAGCGGTATATGGAAGGTCAGGAGAATCCGTGGGAGATCAGGTTTGATAAGGAGAATGCGTGATGCAAAAAGGAAACCCATGGAAGGTTTGGATGAAATTCTTTTTTGCTGTCTACATTTTGTTTGTGATCAAAGTCATTATTTTCAAGTACCCGATAGAGCAGCTCCGGGCGATTGCTGATACGTGGCAGAGAAGCGTTATATTGGAAGGACTGGGTACGGCTAACTTTACGCCGTTTAAAACAATTAAAATGTATATTGTATATGCCCATAAGCTGAACAGCGTAGAAAATCTGGCCGGCAATATACTGGTTTTCATGCCACTGGGATTTCTGATTCCGTTTGTGTCCGAGGAGGTGCGAAGCTTTCCGGCAGTTATGCTGAATGCTTTCGTGTTTGTGCTGGGTATTGAGATGTTCCAGTTATTCAGTGCCTTCGGCGCTTTTGACGTGGACGATATCATGCTGAACTGTCTGGGAGCTGCAATGGGATACGGCTGTTATAAGGCGGCGTATCTGGTGTGGTGCCGACAGCGCGCAGGGGCATTGGCAGGAGAGATGGAATGCATAGTGGAAAGAGGCGCTAAGGTCAGCGGCGTCAATGAGGTAAGATGATGATCATATAGGAATCTTGATGATTTCTTAGTGCAGATAGCAAAAAGTAAGAGTATCCTAAAGACGGGAGGGGATAGGTATGGGTAACTTATTGAAGAGACTAAAGACAAATATCGTGATTTCCGCCATACTGTGTGTCGTGCTGGGCATTGTGCTGGTAGTGTGGCCGGATCTGTCCATGCAGATCGTATGTATCGCGATCGGGGCAGTACTGCTGATCGGCGGCGGCGTGCGGCTGGCGGTGTATTTCACGAACAAAGACGGCAGTATGTATGCGCAGATGAGTCTGATTACGGGCATCGTACTGGCAGTGGTAGGTATCTGGATTCTGATTAAGCCGGATAAGGTGTTGGCAATTATTCCGATCATTGTCGGCATCGTGATCGTGCTGCACGGAATCAATGATCTGCAGCAGGCGGTCTCACTGTACAAGGATAAGTATGACAAATGGTGGGTGGCGCTGATCTTAGGGGTGCTTACGATCGGATTCGGCGTGCTGTTGATCTGCCGGCCTTTTGAGGCGCTGGATACGGTGGTTATGCTGATCGGGCTGTTCCTGATCTATGACGGGCTGTCGGATATCTGGATCGTGTCGAGGATATACCGGACGGCTAAGGCGCTGAAGCAGGAGGCGGAGGCGCTGGATGTGGTGGCGAAGGAGATTAAGTGATGGGAGTGGAAGGGCTGTTCGCGTTTATCGGCAATGTAAGATGTTAGCGAAAACGGACGCGTCGGACAGCATGTAGTTGTCCTAAGGGCGCGCTTTCGCTCGCTTCCAAACGCAACGGTACTAAGCTCGTGAGTTGCAAGGGCAACTCATAACCTCGCTAAGTACCGGCGTTTTCCAACGGCCCTTATGACAGCTACATGCTATCCAACGCTGGGTATTGGTTATGTTCGAACGGTAGCAGCGGCTTTACGGATTAGGGAGCTGTATTTTTTAAAAAATGGGGTTGAATAATTGGGGGAGACGTACTAAAATAGTGACAGAAAGTAGAGTTTGGTTTCAGATGTCAGAAAGAGGGATTATGATATGACAATCGGAGCATTAAGCGCGTACGGTGCGCAGCCTTATGTGTATAATACGAATATGTTAAGTTCGGCCAGCATGAATAAATTGTCTAAGATCTCTGACAATGTGCTGGATAAGAAGATTGATTACAGCGAGCTTACTGATGAAAGCAAGAATGTCAATCCGCTTAAGAAGGGGCAGACACTTGATTTTCAGAGTATGCTTGCGATGCAGATGCAGCGTGGACAGAATAATGCGGCAAGGGTTATGAAGCCGATGCAGGAGACGCAGGCGGCAGAGGATGAGACCGAGCAGGTTCAGTCTTCCGGGGCAGTGGTAGCTCAGTTTGATCAGGCGGCAGCACAGTCGGTAAAGACGACCGAAGCGGCAGCGGGTCAGGGCGCAGCCGATATGGCAGATACAGGCAGTAACGTTAGTTACCAGATGCAGCAGGCATTGAATGCTTACGGGATGTTTATGACGGCGTAGGCGGGATTAGGATAGTGATAAATCAGAAACAAGAACGGTGCGGGTAGATTAGGAGATGTACTTCGCACCGTTTTAGTATGCCGCTTTTTTGTAAAGATTCAGACGTAATCCTTCTTTGATATTTTTGCTGCCAGAGACATTGATATTCACTTGCTTGACAACAATACGGGTTGTTGGCAAAATAGTGGAAAGGGAGGACCAAAACACATGACAAAACCGGAAATGATCATTTTTGACTACGGACATACGCTGCTCTATGAGCCGGGATTTGACGCGCTGCAGTGTGAGGAAGCGGCCTATCCGTATATTGTGGATAATCCGCAGAATCTTACGGCAAAGCAGATTTATGAAGAGGTACAGAAACTGTTTAGCCGGTTTGATGAGCAGAGAAACAGCGGCATAGAGATTCACGAATGGCAGTTTATGCGGCTGATCTATGAGTATCTGGGAATTTCGTTTGGCATTTCCTATGAGGAACTTGAAGAAATCGAATGGAATGCCGCCTCCGGGGGCGCGGTGATGCCCTACGCGGAGCAGATGTTAGATTATCTGAATGAAAGCGGTATACGCACGGCGGTCATCAGCAATATCGGATGGTCGGGACGTGCGCTGACTAATAGAGTCAACAGACTTCTCCCGAATAACAGATTTGAATTTATCATGGCATCCAGTGAATATGTCATCAGAAAGCCGGACAAGATGTTGTTCGACACTGCGCTCAGAAAAGCGGGACTCTTGGCAGAGCAGGTCTGGTACTGCGGCGACAGTATAAGAAATGATGTGATGGGAGCCCATGGTGCCGGTATGTATCCGGTATTGTATGAGGGCGATACGCCGGGTGATTTTAATCCCTATACGCATCAAAATGACGGGATTGAGGTTGATTTTGATTATCTGCATATTCATGACTGGCGCGAGATGGTGGAGGTTTTGAAAGAGCTGTAGAACGGTTTGTCTGTCTGTCTTCTTATAGGTGTCTGTCTTCTTATATACGGAAAAGATTGACTTTTGTTCCGAATACTGATATATTTCTAATAAATTAAAAATCTAGTATGCCATTGTTTATCCAGTTTATCAATAGAGATGTAGATGGATGAAAAACAATAGCATCATCAATTAATTCAAACTTGTACATGAGTTTGTATCTGAGTCATATTATACGGCTGTTAAGAAAATGTTTTTTATCCCGATTAAGAATGATTAGGTAATAGAACACAATAGAACACGTTTGGTGGAAATCCGATGCGGTTATGTCACTTAATAGTAGTCTGCCGTTCAACGGTGAAGAATTTACATTAGGAAATGGGAAATTATAGTATGCATAGTGAAAGCAGTTTGAGACAGGCCAAGAAACGTGATAAGAAGGTAAGGATTACAGATATTGCGATTAAGAAAGTGCCATTTGTCATGTATAAAGGGCTTACGTCAGAGCAAAATAGAATGATGCAACAGCTTACAAAAGAGGTTTTGCTTATAGCAAGTCGGGAAAATAATAGTAATGAAGTGGCAATTACATGTGATTTAGATGCAGAAAATCCTTTAGAGGAATATGGAATAGCTTTTGGCGGAGAAACTGCTGTTGATGTCTGCTCGGATACAAGGTCATTTCATTTACTATATTCCGGTAAAAGAACTTCGGTAATATTAATACATAATCATCCTTCGACTAAAACATTTTCGTTGGTTGATTTACAGTTCTTATTGATTTATACTTGAGTAAAGATGCTTGTGGTAGTTTCTAATCAGGGAGTAGTTCACTATATTTGTAAGGATAGAGAGTTTGACAGAGAGGCTGCTGTAAAGTTGATTAAAGAATGTGTTGAAGAATATGACGTAGAGGGTTCAACAGCGGAAAGATATAAGGCAGTACTGGCCTTTTTAGTCAGGTGCAGCGAGGTGGGATTATTCTACAAATAGGAGAATGTTATGGAAGCAAAGAAGATACAGCATTTTACATTGGATGATTTAGGTGTGATTTCATTTCCCATTCCGCAGATAGACGGGAGTGATGATTGTATGATTTCGGCGGAGAAACTCAACGAAAGTGATGAGAAGAATCATAATTTGCGAGAGAATATCAGAAGAGCAAACGAAGAGATATTAGAACAGATGTAATGATAAACGGCTTTCGATGAATATCACCGGAAGCTGTTTGCATGAAATGAGAAAGGAAAACTAAAATGTATAAGTACATACTATTTGATTTAGACGGAACTTTGACAGACCCGAAACTGGGTATTACAAGCTGTGTGCAGCATGCCCTTCGGAAATTTGGGATCGAGGAGAGTGACAGAGACAGGCTGGAACCGTTTATCGGACCGCCGCTGTCGGACAGCTTCCGGGAGTTTTACGGATTTGATGAGGAAAAGATACAGCAGGCGATTGCGTACTACAGAGAGCGGTTTTCTACTGTCGGTTTATTCGAGAATGAAATCTATCCGGGGATACCGCAGATGTTAAAGGAACTGCAAGAAGCAGGACGACATCTGGCGGTGGCATCCAGCAAGCCTACCGTATTTGTGACGCAGATTCTGGAGCATTTCGGGATTCATGCGTACTTCGAGGTGATTGTGGGGAGTGAACTGGACGGAACGCGGGTGAAGAAGGAAGAAGTTGTGGAGGAAGCTCTGCGGCAGCTTCTGCACGGCACGGAGCAGAGACGGGATGTTGTTATGGTGGGTGACAGGAAGTTCGATATCGAGGGTGCTAAAGCGTATCATATTGATTCTGTCGGTGTGGCATACGGCTATGCCGCGCAGGGTGAATTGGAAGCGGCGGGAGCCGATGTGATCGTTGAGACGGTGGAAGAACTTGGGAAGGTGCTTATACGGTAAAGGAAAAGTGGAATACTTTTCAAAAATTGAGTATTGACATCACGATAAGACTGTAGTAGTCTGTGATTAACAAGCAGACTACTACAGTCTTATGTTCTTTGGAAAGAAATATTACGACTCATGCTGACTACAAGTCGGTCTAACACAGAATATGAGAAAGGCAGGAATGCAAGATGGATCAGGAAACCAGCAAATTATTTGATTCTGAATTAAAAGTCATGGGAGTTCTCTGGAATGAGGGAGACGTCCCGGCGAAACATATTGCAGAGCAGTTGACCGGAGAGCTGGGCTGGAATAAGAATACGACATATACACTGATTAAACGCTGCATCAAAAAAGGCGCGATTGAGCGTACGGAACCGAATTTCATGTGTCATGCGCTCATAGCGAAAGAAGAGGTGCAGGAGGCGGAGACTAACGAGCTGATTAATAAAGTCTATGACGGTTCTGCTGACAGGCTGTTTGCGGCGTTGCTTGGCAGAAAGAAACTGTCCGCCGAACAGATTGAGAAGCTTCGGCAGATCGTCGGAGAACTGGAATAGAAAGTGTGGATTTGCCGCATACATTATCGGCGGCGAAAGGTAACCTGACGGAAAGCGCGAAGATGACAGAAATGAGGATAAACTATGGGATTACTGCAAATGAGTTTATATGGGACAATTATGATTTTAGCCGTGGTGTTGATACGGACCGTAGCGGTCAACAGGCTGCCTAAGAGGACGTTTGTCGTATTGTGGTGTGTTGTACTGACCAGATTGCTCATTCCGTTTGAGATTACGTCTGATTACAGCGTATATTCTCTTCTTGGGGTTGATGTAAAAATTGATTCTGCGGTTCGGGAAGATTTGGAGACAGAGCGGACGACAGGCGGAAGGTATGGAGAAATACTGTCGCAGTCAGTGGCAGCGGGACAAGGGGCGTCAGAACAGCAGTCAGAGACAGCAGGTCAAGATACGTCAGAACAGCGGCCAGAGACAACCGGAGGCGGACTGCATGCACAGACTTTAAAGGCACAGAATGACATCGGAGAAGCAAAGCCGGCAGTCGCCCCGGATATTAATATAGGTATCAATGCAGATGCCAATAAAGGTGCAACACAATTCGGAAGAATCGGCAGTATTATATCTATAATAATGACCGAATTGGTCAACCTAACAAACAGCATGACTGCAATGATTATCTGGGCTGTGGGTGCGGTATTGTGTGCGGTATTCTTCATCGTCACCTACGTGCGCTGCCGGATCGAGTTCGCAATGTCGCTGCCTGTGCATAATGCATTTGTGGAAGCATGGGTGGAGCAAAGGCGAGTGCCGCAGGGGAAGAAATTCTTTTCGGTATGGCAGAGTCACAAGGCCTCACATGGAATCTGTCGGTGCGTGGATGTGAGAGTGTCTGACAGAATCGACACACCGTTGACTTACGGAGTCATTCATCCTGTTATCCTGCTGCCTAAGGGGATGGAATGGGAGAAAACAGAGCAGTTGGAATATGTACTCTGGCATGAGTATATGCATATCCGTTATGCCGACAGTGTGTTGAAATTGGCTGTCGTTACCGCACTCAGCATACACTGGTTTAATCCCCTCGTGTGGGTGATGTATATACTGCTCAATCGGGATATCGAGCTTGCCTGTGACGAGAGTGTCGTGCGCAGGTGCGGTGTCGATGACAGATCGGCTTATGCAAATATGCTGATCAGTATGGAAGCTAAGAGAAGCGGGCTTATTCCGCTGTGCAATAATTTCAGTCAGAATGCGATAGAAGAAAGGGTGCGTGCAATTATGAAGATTAAGAAGATTTCACTGGGCGCGGTTATTTTTGCAGCAGGTCTGGTAGTGGGTGTAACCACTGCGTTTGCCACATCGTCAGCAGGGAATGCTGAGCGGACGGCCGCGTTAACTAATTCGGTCAATGACGATATGGCACTGCAAAATGATACCGAATCAGAAACGGATCAGACAACCGGAACGAAGGTTGCCGATGCCGGTTTTACACAGGAAGAATACGACAAACTCATGGCTCTTAGGTTCGACGGATACGAGGATATGACCGTGTCGGAATTTCAGGATAAAGTATGGGCGCTGACTGACACGCCGGAATACAGAGACATATTAGAACGTTTTTCTCAAAGCGAAGAATTTTATGAGAAGTGTGATACTGACGACAGAGCAGCTTTCATGTTCAATGTACTGGATCCTTTAACCGGTGACAAATGGCAGGAAAGAGATTTTAGCGGAGCAGTTTCGGTAAGCGGGATCGATTCACCGCGACAGCAAAATGTACCATACGACATGGCAATTCTGGAATATGTGATGACAGTGACGATTTTAGACGCTGACAGCCTGACAGTGGGAGACTATGTTGATATTCGTTTGGAACTGGCGGATCGGATAGCGAACTTTCTGTCAGGTTGTATGACAGAGGAATTGGCGGACGAGGAACTGATGCAGGGAGTCATAGACAGCATGATCGGCGAATTGACAGAGGCCCTCAGTACAGAGGATATTCGGGGCGATGTGGAGTGGGTATACCGACCGCTTGGGTCTTATCGCACAGATGGCAGCGATACGCCGGAAGAAGGCTGGGACTGGGAAACAGAATATCAGAGGCAGCAGGAAGAAGTACGGGCTTTGGAGGCGGAGTATCAGAATGACCGGGCAGAACAGTGGGAGGAGGTACTTAAGCCATATATACCCTTCGGGCTTACCTGTGAATATGACATACAGGCGGATGAAGGTAAGATGTACTTTCAGGGTAAGGAAGTGCGGGGACTCATGGATGAGAAGCGCGGCATATGGATCACGGAACATTCCGGAATCGGTGAGAATATATACGCAGAGGACAGCATAGAGGTGTACGCGGTCTATGATGAAGATGGAAATCTGACCGGACTTCGGGCGGCGACCGAGGAAGAGCAGGAAGAATGGAACCTAAAGCGCAGGCAGTCAACGGACGGGTGGCATGATGTCAGTGAGGAAGTCAGGGAATTTCTGCCCGGTACGAATGAGGACTACGACCTTATGCTTTCCTTGAAAAAGTTTGATTACGGGAAGATGTCGCTGGCAGATTTCAACAGCGCGCTGCTTGCGTGGGGTAATGAGCACTCCGACAGTTACGACAGAATCGAACGTGACAGAATCTGGGATGATTTCCGGGTGAACTTGTCGGAAGAGGATAAGGAGTTTGTTACCCGCACGGTGAGGCTGTCAGGAAGAGAAAACGCAATGGTGGTCAGAAGTCTGTATAGAGGAAAGACAGAAGAGGAAGCGGAGGACGTCAGTATCGGTGACACCCTGACGAAAAATCCGGGGAACGAGGCACCGCAGCTTACTTGGTGCCAGATGTATTACTCGTTCAGATATCATGTCAGTGACAAGGAGAAGGTGACAGTCGGGGAAAGAGACTGTGCGGTTGGCGGCATGTTAGACGGCATAGAAGACTTCTGGGGACAGACAGATATCGAAGAACTTCTCAAGATGGATAAGAGCGATATTATAGTCAAGCTGAATGAACTTGCGAAGAAGTACAGTACAAGGAATATCACGATTACGGTCGCCAAAGATGATCAGATCGGATTCGAGTGCATGGATGAGAGGGAGCTTAGATATTAGTTGCAAAATACAAATTTACATGCTAGTATTGAGAACAGATAATAGTATGATCCGATTTAATTGTCTTAATGCTTCACACAGAATACAGAATATAGACAAGTGAAACATAAGGTTAATTAAAGTGAATCATACTAGGTAAGAGGTTAAAACATGTTCTGGAAAATGACAAATCTGCAATTGAAAAAAGGTTATATTTTTCTCCTTAACGGGGATAGTGCGCCTTTTTTTAGGAAGATTTGTATGGGAACAGAGCGTCCGGCAATGCTGTCGGGCAGATAACTGGTATATCAGTAGGATACCGGTCGTGCAGCAGTAAATCTTACAAAATAAAATAGGTACATTATCTCCTTAACAATTGTGGAATAGGCTCATAATTGAGCGCAGTTCGTAATTTGGCGAAGCTCATAATTGAACGCAGTTCA
>JAAUZY010000074.1 GCA_014804355.1 Lachnospiraceae bacterium | reverse complement strand
CTTTAAAAAGCCAAAGTCTATGAATTTCTCGGCAAGGTCTACCGTATCTTCATCTGTCTCAATTATATTATACTCTATCTGGTCTAAATAATCCAACAGAGTTTCCCGTTTTTCCCTGCTGCACTGGTTGATCTCATACACTACAACATCGGAAATGTATACCTCATACCGCCCTTCTTTGAAAAACTCCCAAACTTCCTGTGTTTCTTTCATCCTTTCGGGTGCATCATGCTGGTCAAGATAGCTGATCACAGATGTGTCCAGATATATCTTTATCTTATTCATATGGCGTCTCCTTCCGGCTGTCTTAATAATGTTTTTTCATAATGCTTCAAACAGTTTCCAGATTCCTACAACTTCATCCCGTACCTTCTGCTGTTAAATATACCCCGTATCTCTTCCATGGTAATCTCACCGCGTTTTTCTTTTTCCAGCAATTCCTTCATTTCCAGAGTAGGTTCAAAACCGTCTATTTTTATTGTGCCAGCATCATAAACTGCTCTTTCCGTTTCTGTAACTTTCATATACGCTTTTCCCTTTTTATAACTCCTGTTGCAAGCATATCATATTTTCCTCATTTTTTCTACGGAAAAATATTGATTTACACTTTCAATTTAAACAGGCTTCTTATCCTGCTTTTTACTTTTTCCCTCCGCATCCGCTTCCGTTCCTCTTTCACTTTCCTTGTAGCCGCTTTTCTTTCCACTTTCTCCCTTGCCCGGATCTCCGATACCATTTCCCGGTAGCCGCTGGATTGAAAGACAAGGGGTTTATTCCTGAAAATACTTCTCATGTATCGGGTAAACACTTCCCTGAATCCCATGCCATTATAAGAATAAAAACCGCACAATGCAATGGGAGCAACAACGGGGACTGCCACATAACAGCTAAAGGTCAGCCCTATCTTCTCATACAGTAAAAATACGATCAGGCAGCCACTTCCAAGGGCAAGGATGGAATACACGAGCTGCTTTGCAGTAAGCCCCATTGCCACGCTCTCCTGATATTTTTCTATGTCTTTGTTTATCTCAATGATCAATCTTTCTCCTTCCTGCCGGGATGCGGTTATATTTTTATGGTCTTACCGCTTCCCGGTCTTCTCCTGTTTTTATGTTCCTATACTTCTATAATCCCAATGCCCTGCTTGTCAAAGACTGCGCGCCTTTGCAAGCCCCTACCGTTAAAGCTATGGTAAAGGTAATCTCACACAGGTAGATAAGCACCTGTGCCCAGTCCGCATAGCCTCCTGTAAAGGATGGAAATCCTGCGCTGATGAATGCGTTGCAGATCAGAATAGCTAATGCCATGGTAACTGCTTCCATCACGACTGACAGGAAATACTTAAAATATCGGACACAGGTACTGCTCACTGCCCGGTTCCCTGCAAGGGTGGAAAAGGCGATTGCAGCCAATGGTACAATCACCATAATCTTTAGGAATCGGAAGTATACTGTGTAGATAATGAAAAAACCACATATCAGGATGATAAGCGAAAGTATCACTGACAGGATCAGGAACACAAGGCTGGCTGCAAATCCTAAATTCTCTATGACCTCCGCTTCCCCTGAACCGATACTTGCCTGTGCCATGGTGGTATTCCCAAGGTGGCTTACCATAGCCCCAATACTGCTGAAAAATGCTTTTAGTATGGTAAGGTTATTTGCCACAAGCCACTGCGCTATCGCAAGGCGTATCAGCATACGGAGCATTGCTTCCAGACGGAATTCGCTTTTGATATCCACGCTCTCCGCACAAAAGCCTATCACGAAGAACAGCACTACAAGACCACTCCCTACGCCTACAAATAAGGGCTGTAGATTTTCAACTACTGCCCATGGACCGCCACCCTTAAAAGAGACTGGCGACTGTCCAAGCAGGGAGAATACAAGGTTGATCTGGTTATTCCAGAATCCAAGCACCATCTCAAGCAGGGCAAGGATATCATCCCCTAATTTAAATATCTCCATAAATCTTCCCCCTTTTAGAATCCAAGGAAGGTCATCACTGCGGAAATGCCTGTCATGATAAGACCTGCCACGATACCCTTAAGTGCGGAATTCATGGAAGAGGAATCCTGCTGCTGGTATGCCTGTGCAAACTCCATCACGTTCTTTGCAAGGATAATCACGCCCACTGCGCCGATAATGGCAAGTACAAGTGTCTTTAAGTTGTTAATAGGGGTTAAGACTTCCGATACCCCAGTTGCATGGACGGGCAGGGTATACATAGAGGCTGCGATAATGATACCGGACACCATAGGTACGATGTGTTTCTTTAATCTGCCCTTTCTGCTGAATGTTGTTACGGTTATGTTTTCTCTTCTCATAATGATTGAATCCTTTCTTTATACAATAAATATCTGGTTATTGGCTGCTATGTTTTTAAACGCTACATGAGCTGGCTGATTTTATTTTCTGCCTGATTTCAGGCTGGCTGGTTGTTACTTCTGTTATCGTTGGCTCTTATGGGCTGGTTTTCTTTTTATCTGAAATAAGATAACTTCTTATTTTATCTGTATCTCTTACTTTTCTGCCTTTTCCGCTGACGCATTTCCAAGCCTTATCAGTTCTTCTGCGGTTATTGTAGTAATGATGACATTCCCATCTTCCCCTGCATCCTCTTTCAGGCGGTCAACGGTCTCTTTGTCTATAACATCTATGTTCTTTTTCTTCTCCGGGTGGTGGATATACCATTTTCCTTCCCCATCGCCGCTTCTTTTGAACATGGGATGCTTAAACGTGTTAAACTTGAAATCTATGACCGGATCACAGCCCCGGATCAGGACAATACAGCCATAACCAAAATCTCCTCTCCAAAACTTTATATTAACGTGTAAGGTCACTTTCCCTGCTGTGGTCATGCTGCAGATGTCCGTCCGGCGTGACCTTCATATAATCCTCTATTTTTATCTCCCCTTTTTCCTGCCTGTCCTGAAATTTCCGGTATCCGGCATCCGTCAGAAACAACCGCATCCGGTCTCCCTTATCACCTACAAAAGAATCACTTGAAAGCACTTCAAAAATGACCATATGCCGCACTTCCGGTTCAAAACGCTCCAGTGCCATAATGTCATGCCCTTTTAACTGTTCCGCGCCGGATATTGCGTAAGTGTCTCTGGTTTGAAAGGTATTCATATCCCTTCGCATTGGCATGGATATCCTCAATGAAACGCACTTTATTCTGATCCAGCTTGGCAAAATGCTTCATCAACATAGCACCGCCGCCAAGGAAATGGAGCTTTGCCAGTTCTTCATTATAGCCATACTCACGCAGTTTCCGCATGATCTTGTCGGTATAGTCTGACGCACATTCCGCTATGGCTTTCAGATATTTCTCCCCGATATCCGCAGTGCCATCTTTCAGCACTTTCTTTACGATACAGTCATCAACAACGGTATGTACTTTGTTCGTGAGTTCGCTCCGCATCTCGATCACACAGCAGTCCACTCCAAACCGCTCCGTATAATAGCGGCTGGAATCCGGCTTCCCGTCAACAATGAAGATAACATTCATTGTCCCGTTGCCGATATCCGCCACAATGTTAAATCCCTGATAGCTGGATAAATCTGCCGCAACAGCTGCAAAACCCTGTGCGTAGACTTCCACATCCTCAATCTTCACATGATACCGGATGTCATTGCACCGGAAAGTCACTTCCTTATTCTTTAACAGATACTTCTTAAAATTCTCTGCCTGCTCCCCAAGCCATTTAATAGGAAGTCCCACTGCCAGAATAACGGAAGCATTGCATAAGCCCCTCCCTTTCAATTCCTTTGCCAGAGCTGTCAGCGTCAGGATGTAATAATCTTCATCCCATACCTTATCCATCTGATATTCTTTGTGGGTGGAGCCGATCTCATAATATTTTCCTTCATACTCTACGGTCATCCCTGCCAGTTCTGATTCCTTTGCCCGCTCAATTACACCGGATTCAAAAATGTGGTGGGCGGTCTTTATATTGCCATATCCATGATCTATTCCTATCCTGTAAATCTGTTCCATTTGTCAATCTCCCTCCTTACTTTTCTTTTCCGTACCCCATTTCATACCCCATTTGCGACAAAAACAATACAATTTGACGACGCCTGATGAAAATAGCAAAAGTCTCGAAAAGTGCCATTTTATGGGCTTTACGAGACCTGATATAGTAAGATAATGCACGCCTCCCCGTAACAAGAGGTGAGTGCTAATTATTTTTGATAAAATATACAATTCAATACTCTCCACTCACTTTCAAGTTAACAGCACGCAATCAACGCTTCCGCTTCTTCCAGATATTATCACAATAAAAATTAAGAACCCATGATATTACAGCCACAATCATTGTTCCTATAATAAACAGCAACAGTCCGGCATACCATGGCAGCCTATTCATTAGATCCAAATAGGTAATTATGTTCAGGATGATCCAGTGATACAGAAACATGCCATAGGAAAGGTCAGGTTTCAGGCAAATCTTCGGCAGACAGTATCCGCAGCCGATCACCATAAACGGCACCATAACGCCCGTTACTATATCAGCATAATATCCGGGTATCTGAATATTTACGGACTCGATAATAAGATAGATAATCACTAACGGCAAGAAAGCCTTCTTTAAAACAGATATCATCTTCTGCCGCCTTTGGAAACAAAATACACCAATAAAAAACCATAGCGCATAAGGGACAAATATCCTTTCGATCAATTTTGCCGCAATGCCTCCGGTCTCCCGCGCCGCTGCTGCACAGACAAGATTCAAAGCCGCAAGCACTGCAAGGAGCGCCGCCCAATGCTTCTCTTTCATCTTTTGCAGGAAAGGATAAACAATCCCCAGTACAATATATAACTGCACTTCCGTAAAAACTGTCCAAAGCGCACCGTTGATACTGCCGGTAGGTAATGTTTTAAGACAGGCCGGCGTATAGGCTATTCCGAAAATCTGCGTTACAAGCCATAAGATTATCCCCCGATCCAACAGTTCCGAAACCATAATGCAGACTACCGCTAAATTGATGAGCGTACAGATCCATAATTCCGGATATATACGCAACACACGCCTAAGAAAGAACTCTTTTCTCGTCTTCGCCCGTTCAAAAGAAGCCGACACCAAAAAGCCGCTCATTGCAAACAGCATAACCACTCCCGGAAACAGCAAGGCAGTATGTCTGATCTCACTCATGACAGCTGATGCCTTCTCCGGCAGATTGTCTGACAGGATCATAGTATAGCTGGAATAATGAAGCAGCATAACGCTCAACGCCGCTATATAACGCAATAAATCAAAACCATTTTTTCTATATTCTTCATCTACGTTCATAAACTTCCCTTCCGCGCCGACGCACTATGACAGTTCTCCATCGAATATCTCAAGATAAAAAATCGAGCTACGATATTACTATACCTTATCAGTCACAGCCACACAATCTGATTTTCATTTATCCCACTGTATGGCAACATTAATTATGTTTCATGATCCTCAATATCATAACGATCGTTATAATATGTCGTCTATGTAATTAAATTCTGTCATTTTAAAAATCAGCATAATCAGAGCTGGACTCCGACTCATCCTAAATGCTATAATCAATCCATATTATCCACTATATACATTAACTAAAAAAGAATGTCAGGAGAATCATCATGTATAACGCAGAAGAAACACGCTATGACAAAATGCATTACAACCGTTGCGGAGCAAGCGGCCTGCTGCTTCCGGCGGTATCACTGGGTTTATGGCACAACTTCGGATCGAACGGAAATTTTGATAATATGACCGCCATGTGCCAAACCGCTTTTGATAACGGAATCACACATTTTGATCTGGCAAATAACTATGGACCTGTTTACGGTGCAGCAGAGGAAAACTTCGGGCGCATTTTAAAGAAAAGCCTCGGTATATACAGAGATGAACTGATCATCTCCACCAAAGCCGGCTATGACATGTGGCCCGGTCCTTACGGCAACTGGGGAAGTAAAAAATATCTGGTCGCCAGCCTGGATCAGAGCCTTACTAGAATGGGCCTGGACTATGTCGATATATATTATCATCACAGACCCGATCCCGACACGCCGCTCGAGGAAACAGCCGGCGCTTTAGACGGTATCGTCAGAAGCGGTAAGGCTTTATATGTGGGTATTTCCAATTACAATAAAGAACAGACAATTGCCATTGCAGAATTATTCCGCAAGATGGGAACTCCGTTTATCATCAATCAACGGAATTATTCCATGTTTAACCGTGATATAGAAAAAGACGGCTTAAAAGACTATGCCGCCCAAAACGGTATCGGAATCATTACCTTCTGCCCTCTGGCACAAGGCCTCCTGACAGACCGCTATATAAATGGTATTCCCTCAGACAGCCGAATCAAAACCGACGGAAGATTTTTGACGGAAAATGCTGTTAATGAGGCTACTTTAAGAAAGATAGTAGCTTTAAACGCAATTGCAAAAGAACGCGGCCAAAGTCTTGCTCAAATGGCATTGGCATGGATACTGCGTGACGGGGACATTACGAGCGTTTTGATCGGGGCATCCAGACCCTCTCAGATCATAGATAATGTAGGCATGCTTAACAATACACATTTCAGTGACGAAGAGCGACGTAGGATTGATGAGGTTCTGGCGTAATTATCCGCCAGAATCTCTCTCGATCATATTTTAACAAGCCACACCCTATTCCTGCTCCAAAACCCCCGCAATCTTCTCTATCATTTCGTCTTCCTTCAACCGGAACTTAATTTCCACCCTTCTGGACGCCGGCATATCTACCTCATCCGTGGGATTTCCGAAAATATCCGTTTGATAGACCGGATTGCTCCATGATTTTCCATTGACGGTAAGCAGCTTTTGAAGCTGCTCGATCTCCGTCTCACTGAGACCGTTTCTCTTATTCAGACAGAAGTCCGCCACGGCATTGGCGCGCTCATAGGACAGTTCCATATTGCTCTGATAGCCGCCGTCCGTATCCGTGTGTCCCTCGATAATGATTTCTGCGATATAATCGCGGAACTGATCCTGAAGCAGAACATCCAGATACATCGGAATAATGTTTTTCAATGTCTCCCTGCTGTCTGCCGTAAGTGAGGCACTGTTATAACGGAAAAGCACATCAGAAGAAAACGTAATGGAACCTGTCTGGGCATCCACTTTCATCGTGGAATTACTGAAAGCGGACTGCAGCGCCCCGATAATATCCGTACGGATTCCGACGATATCCTGAAGTTCCTGCTTCGTCGTCGTCAGCTCCTGTCTGGCACTTTCTATTTCCAAATAGGCGTTATTTAATTCTTCCTGCGTCAAAGCCGCCTGCTCGTAAGCCTGCTGTAGCTCCGCTAATGAAGACGCAAGCTCCTCATTGGACTTCTCCAGCTCCGCTTTGGAGAGTTCCAGATCTTCTATTGTCTCATCTAACCTACTCTGTGCCGTGCTGAGCTCCAGCCTTGTCTTATCCAGATCATTCGTTTTCTGTCTGTATATGGTAAGGGTGATCGCTATCATCAGAATGAAGATCAGCAGAAGCGCCGCCATCATATCCGAATAAGACTGCCAATAACTGTGCTCCGCAAAAGCTTCCCTGTTCCTTCGTCTATTCTTCATATAAATTCCTCATCTGTTCAAATGTATATAACCGGCTGCTGATCTCATCGCTCATATCGCTGCACGCATCCGCCAGCATTTTCTTCTGCTCCTCAATCTGCCTTGCAAACAGCTCCTGCCTTTCCATGACATGGGTAAGAGCCTCCTGCACATTGCGGTTTACCTCCACTAACGCTGTAACCGCCTCAATCATCTCCGACGCATTTGCCGCACTGGCAGCCTGCGACTCTCCCGCAGCTTTCAGTGTACTCCCGAGTTTCTTAAAGTCCGTATCCAAAGCGGCCTGCATCTGTTCGGTAAACTTATCAACGATACGCTCCACGCCTGCCGTCTGTTCCATCGCATTGCCTTTCATCATTTCCAGCATCTGCTTTAAGGAATTCGCCATCCCCGCCTGGTAAACGAGCAGCGCCGCAGTGCCTTCGTCGTCCTTCCCGGCGTAGGGCTGTGCGGTCTGACGGAACACACGCAAAAACTCATCCAGCGTCTCATAAGCATCCGACATAATGCTCCGGTAAGCAATATTAAATACCAGCGAAAAGAAGATACCATATACCGAAGTGTGAAAAGCCACTTTCATGCCCGAAAGTAAAGATCCCACATTATCGGAGATCGTAAAGATATCGTCACCGCTGAATGCGCCCAGTCCCATGGACAGCCCGAGAAACGTTCCCAAAATACCAAGACCCGTAAGCGTTCCGGATATCCCGGAATTAAAGAAATTCATGCCTACTCTGTCCAAAAGGTCCTCATTGATATATTCCTCCAAGTCACAGGACGAAGCAGCTCCCCGCTTCGTCTTCGCGCCTTTTACCCGCATACGGTACTTGTTAAACGCATCCTGCAATACTTCCTCCTGAAAAACTTTGGCATTATCCTTGTAATTTCCCCAGAGATTCTTTCCGTTTGCCTCCTTATATTCCTTCTGCAGACGGATCGCAACCTCCTCCAGCTCATAAGTGACCCTGTTCAGCCTGCCGAAACTGATGGAAGATATGCAAAAAAGAATCCCTATAATGAGCAGGAACCCGATATTGATCGCCAGATTTACAATAGAAATGTCTTCCCCTGTAAATACGCCATTTAAATAAAGAACAAACGCCACTACGATGGCATATAAAAAATATAGTGCATAATACAGCTTACTTTTCATCCGTACTCCCGTCCTTTTTCCTCTGTTGATACATTATTGTTGCAGTTGTCTTAAAAATTATTCTTACGGTTTATGCTTTAAACCTATCACATTTTTATTCTGGGCTCAATAATATTAAGGATATCTTAAAAAATTGAACTTCTTCGGCAGATTCCCGCCTTCCCAAAACGATATTCTATTCTTTGTATTGTCCGGTTCATCTTTTCCTCTCCTCTATCAACCCTCGCAACTCCTCATGCACCTTTCCATTCGTAGCAACAACGCTTCCTCTTTGCAAGAAATTTAACGGCTCCCCTGCGTAATCGGTCACCTTTCCTCCCGCCTCTGTGACTAACAGCATTCCCGCCGCAAAATCCCATGGAGAAAGAAGTGATTCAAAGAACCCTCCCGTGCGTCCGCAAGCCACATAAGCCAGATCAAGAGCCGCCGAGCCTGTCCTGCGGATATCCTGACTTTTCTCAAAAACCCGCCGAAAACGCCGGAAATTTACTTCCGTCAGCTCTCTGTCGTAAGGCGATGTACCGATCGTGACAATCGTTTCGCTGAGCGATTCCGCTTCCGATACATGAATCGGTCTTCCGTTTAAGAAGCTTCCCCGCCCCTTCTGCGCGTGATATACATCCTCCCGATAAGGATCGTAGACTACGCCCAGCGTAATCTCTCCCTTTTCATATAATCCCAGCGATACGACACTGTGCTGATAGTCATGGATCAGGTTTGTCGTGCCGTCTATAGGGTCCAGAATCCAGTAGGTATCTCCGGACATCTCATGCAGACCTTCTTCTTCACCAAGAAACTGAATGCCGGGAGCAAGCTTACCCAGTTCCTGAGATAGAAAGTTCTGAATGCCGGTATCCACCTGCGTCACATAGTCTGCCGGACCCTTCACTTTAATATGCTCCGCCATCTCCCGGTTTTCCACAAATGATTTCGTTCTCTTTATTAATGCAATAATGTCCTGCATAGCAATATGATCTTTTCGTTCCATATATGATATTCTCGCAATCTGCCGCTGTAGCAGCCGTAATTGGCGCTCCGCTTTGATCGGTTTACATAATTTCCCCGCAATAAGTGCTTAACGCCATACCCACATTATACTTCACGAAACACCATTCACACAATTATATTTTATTAACTTGAGTTTTTCCATAAACAGGAGTAAAATAAATTGAGGTTATACAATTCCATATTTGCGTTTCAGTATATTTCTATAACATAAGAAAGGACTCTTACACAATGAAAAAAAATCAAAACAAATGGGTATGTGCCGCTATTCCGGCGCTTCTGCTCCACTGTAGTATCGGTACGGTCTACTGCTGGTCCATATTCAGTCAGGAAATAGCAGACTACATCGGCTTTTCCAAGGGTGCTACGGAGTGGGCGTTCAGCTTCGCGATCTTCTTCCTCGGAATGTCGGCGGCATTTTTAGGAAATGTGGTAGAGAAAGACATACATAAGTCTTCGCTGATCGCCTCGATCTGTTTCGCGGCTGGTATGGCGGGAACAGGATTTTTCATCTACTATGGCGGTCAGCATCAGGCAAGTCCTCTGGCACTGATCGGTATCTATATCTGCTACGGCTTTATTATGGGTATCGGCTTGGGAACCGGCTATTTATCTCCTGTCAAGACACTTATGCTCTGGTTTGAAGACCGTAAAGGCCTTGCTACCGGTCTTGCCGTTGCAGGTTTCGGTGCTGCTAAGGCGATTGCAAGCCCGATCATGCAGGCAATGCTTGATAACCTCGGCGACGGCGGCATCTACAAGATGTTCCTGATTCTCGCGTGCGTATACTTCATTATGATGTTCGTGGGACATCTGCTGCTTAAGAAACCGGAAGGCTGGCATGAACCGCAGAAAAAAGAAAAAGGTCAGGGTATTATCTCTGTCATCAAGACAAGACCCGTTGCCAACTATATCGGTATCTGGCTGATGTTCTACATCAACATTACCTGCGGTCTTGCACTGATCTCGCAGGAAAAGATGATCGTAAAATGTATCGGTCTGGCCGGTGTTGTGGGTGTCATCTCCACAGTTTCCGCAGTCTTCAATGCGGGCGGACGTCTCGGTTTCTCCGCATGGGCAGATACAATGAAGGATCGTAACACGATCTATAAGCTGATTTTCATTCTGTCTATTGTATTTACCGGACTGGTTATGCTGACAGGCGGTATCAAGAACGGTCAGGGCAATATCCTGCTGACAATTCTTGTTCTGGGATTAATCTTCGTTGTCAACGCGGGTTACGGCGGCGGCTTCTCTAATGTGCCTACGCTCCTCTCCGATCACTACGGCATGGGAAGTATCAGCGCATTGCACGGAATTACCTTATCCGCATGGGCTTTTGCCGGACTTACCGGTAATCAGGTTGCTAATCTGATCGTAAATAAAACGGGAGAATTTATCACCGACTCCCACGGCAATGAAATCAACCCGGTGGGGTATCAGAACGTACTGTATCTTACAATCGTGCTTTATATCATCGCACTGCTGCTGAGTCTCTTCCTTGTTCGTCCGATGAGTCCGGAGGAGAAAGCTAAACTGAAATAAGTTACTGTTTTGAATAGACTTACAAAAGATCGGTCAACGAAAATTGGCCGGTCTTTTTTATTGCCGTTCTATATGCCGTTGGATAGGAAATTGGAGAATTGAAGACCCATTGTATTTTTTAGTATGGCAATTAATGCGCTCCATCCGGCGAAATTCTTTTTTTCACAAACATGAATCATTTTATTTCTTTTCCACGTTCTATATAATAGAACCGGTTACCGAACAGATAAATGGGAGCATTACTTTTCACAGCAATCATATGTGAATCGATATCATAACAGGTGTGATTGTGAATTGTAAAAGGAGAATATCTTGACGCGCGAAGATGAACTGATCAGACAAATTAAACAGGGCCGACGGGAGTGTCTTAACGAACTGGTAGAGCTGTACTATCCTGTCATTCTGCGCTACTGTATGTGGCATATGCCTGATATGGAAAGCGCGCAGGATGCCACGCAGGAGACATTCCTAAAGCTGGTGCGGTTCATCGACCGTTACCACCACCGAGGGCAGTTTAAAGCCTTTCTCTACAAAATTGCCGCCAATACCTGCATTGATATCAAACGCAAACGAGCCGTGCCGGAGTTCTCTCTCGAATCGCTGCCGGAAGACTTTGCGCCAGCCGAAATGCAATCGGAAAACGGTTTTCAGTCTGCGGAGGACAGGCTGCAGCTTGCATCGGCCTTAACCTGCCTGGATTCCACACAGCGGGAACTTGTGCTGCTACGATACGGTCAGGAACTGTCGCTTAAGGAAATCTCCGCTGTCACGGGACTTCCGCTGCGCACGGTACAGACGAAGCTGCGGCGGGCTGTACAGAAAATGAACAAATCCGTCACAATGTAACTTACCACACACCCAGCCGGTTCTGTAGAAATACAACATAAAACGATCCACCCTAATTCCGACAAGGAGGTATCCTATGCATCACAGACAATGGAAGAACTTATTTGCAATCGAAAAGGGCACTGCCTATGAACCCCATATGCATAATACGCTCCGGCTTGTGCAGGAACAAGCCGGCCGCCTGAATTCTGCGGGAACTCCCGTATTATCTATAACCGGACTGGTGGCAAAGCAGGTCAAATTTCTGGCGTGGAAAATCTGGCTTACACAGGGAATGGTGCTGGCGGCTCTATGCGCAGTCTTCTTCTGTATACACGCAAACAACACTTTAGAATGTGTCGATCTTTATATTCTGCCCAAATTCCTATGCGGCTGCGGCACCGTGGTCGCGATGAGCGCCATACCGATCTTAAAGCGGGCATCAAGATATAAAATGTTTGAACTGGAGCAGTCCACCCACTTCGCCATCGGCGGCAGTCTGCTATCCCAATTACTGTTTATCGGCATCGGAGATGTCTGTATGCTGACTGTTCTTGCTCTGGCTGTCGGAAGATTTGGGTTGACTATTCCGGTCACTACCATAACTCTTATCGTCCCGTTTATGACTGCGGCAACAGCCTGCATAATGCTGTGGGCGCGCACAACGCCGTCCGTTTTTCAGACTGCCAGCGTAATGCTCTGTCTCCTGTCTTCATGGCTTAGTTATGAAGTTATCGACAAGAGTAGCTTACTGCAGACACCGACACGGCTCTGTCTCTGGACGGGATATGCTCTGATCTGTATTGCTGTGATCTGTCATGAATATCATAACATATGTTCTTATAAATCTGTTGATCAAATGTTGAATTAAAATACCGCGGTTCTCGGAAAACACGTTACAAATTTAAGTTTACCGCAAGTTATTTTGCAAAAAAAACGAACTATACGGGGGTTGCGGGATTCTCTTCGCAAGCCCGAAAAAAATGAAGCATTTCCTACGAAATCAAGAAAGGGTAAACATTATGGAAATCACACTGGAACATGTAGCAAAACATTTTAAAGACAAAACCAATAAGAATCTCTCCGTAAAAAAAGCTGTGGCAGATGTGAGTCTGCACCTTACTCCCGGCGTATGGGGACTACTCGGTGCCAACGGCTCCGGCAAAACCACTCTGATGCGCATGATCTGCGGCATTATGAAGCCTACCGCGGGACGGATCTGCTATGACGGCGTAGACATCACACAGTTAGATGATGCCTATCGGGACATCATCGGATATCTGCCGCAGGAATTCGGCTTTTATCCGGAATTTACGGTACAACAATATCTGGAATACATCTCCGCGCTCAAGGGAATGACCGATGCGCAGGCAAAAAACCGGATTGACGAGCTGCTTGTGAGGCTGTCTCTGGATGACGTGCGCAGGAAACGGATCATCAAGCTCTCCGGGGGCATGAAACGCCGCGTCGGAATCGCACAGGCCCTCCTGAATGATCCGGAATTCCTCGTTCTGGATGAGCCCACCAGCGGTCTTGACCCCGGCGAGAGGGTGCGTTTCCGCAATCTGCTCTCGGAGTTTGCCAAAGACCGGATCGTGCTGATCTCCACCCACATCGTATCCGACGTGGAATATATCGCAACGAGGAACGCCATTATGAAAAACGGGGAAATCCTGCTGACCGGCACCACGCAGGAGCTGGTATCGCAGATGCACGGCAAGGTCTATCAGGCCGTAATCCCTCCGCAGGAACTTCACATGTGGGAATCCGAACCAAGGATACAGATCGTCAATCTGCGCAACGAAGCGGACGGCAGTATCTGTCTGAGATATCTGGGAAATCCGACGGATATTCCGGATGCGGAGGCGCAGAATCCTACGCTGGAAGATCTGTATCTGCACATAAAATAACCCCTGAAAGGATGTTTCATCATGACAAGATTATATAAAGAAGAACTAAAACGAGTCTTACGCACCAGAAGTACTCTCCTATTCCTTGCCGCGGCGGTGGCTTTATCTGTCTTTATGGCATATGTGCCTGTCACTTATGTTGGGTTTACCTATGAGGAAAACGGTCAGGAAATAACAATAAAGGGCCGTGAAGCTCTTGCTATACGTAAGGAATTGCGGAACCCGAATGCCGGGGAAGTGACCCCGGAGAAAATGGTCAAGGGACTGCAGGCCTATCAGAAGAATCTGGAAATATACGGGGATTTCTATGGAGATTTTCCCCTTAATGTGCGCAACAGTGAAATTCTCCCTTGGTCGCCGCAGGTCAGCAGGCTGCATGAAGTCATGGCTGACTCCGACAGCGGATTGGCTCCGGACTATATGGAAATGACCGAAGAGGACGCCCTGAACTTTTACGAGCGCTGCCGTACCCATCTGACCGATCTGATGAAAATGGAACAGAGAAAAAATCCGCAGGCGCAGCAGATTGCCGCTAAAATGTATGATAAAGTGACAATGCCCTTCTATTACTATCCGGGCTACGATACCAATATGTTTGAATATGAGGGAATCTACCTGTTTATCCTGATGTTTCTGTGTGTCATGGTCACAGCTCCGTCATTTAGCTGCGAATACCAGACGGGTGCGGACGATATTCTGCGCAGTACCAGGCACGGACGGCGAAACCTTGCTTTTGTGAAAATATTATCAGCCCTGACCATCAGCATTGTCATGTTTGTACTGTGCATGGCGATCTTCATGGTAATCTCCAACAGCCTTTTCGGATGGGAATGCCGCCAGACCTCCATGCAGATACTTTTCTCGGCGTCCACGCTGCTTGGTCTGAACATGGGGCAGCTTCAGAATCTTGTTATGCTTGCCGGCTTCATCGCGCTGCTTTCCTGTGTCAGCTTCGTGCTGTTTATGTCCTCCGCATGCAGGAATACGACGCTTGCCACCGGACTGACCATCGCTTTCGTCCTGTTTCCGTCCGTCTTCTACATGATGATCGGCAATACACTATCCGCTTATTTAAGGGTACTGTTTCCTTCCGGTGCGCTGGGCGGAAGCAACTCATTTGGCTATGCCGTAACATATTACTTTGAATTTCTGAAATTCGGTCCCCTCACCGTATGGACACCGTGGCTTCTGATGATCGTTCCGGCGATTGAGATTCCTATTTTCCTGTGGCTGACGGTGCGGACGTATTGTAGGCGGAGTATGTAGGATTTTCCTATATTATAAAAACCCCTCTCCACTTTTCGGAGAGGGATTTTTCCTTAGAGACAATAAATTATAGTAAAAGTAGCACAAAAATGTGGTTTTATAATATCAGTGCGGGCATTTTGTATATTTGTGTTCAGATAACAGTTCACCAATTAGTGTGTAACCGCATTTACTACACCGATCCCCATCATACACCTTCACGATACAACTCCCGTCCCATTTTTTATCATGTATTACATGTTGCCCTGATACATATGTATGGTTACAGCTGCTGTATACACCTGCCATATCCTCATCCATTATCTGATAAATATTACCTTCAACATCCACAAATTGATTGTCATATATAATTTCATTGGTATACAGTATATATGAATCGGATTCTTCCAGTGTTTCTATCTTAACTTCGTCAGGAATAAACTGCCATGATTCCCCTTCCAAAAAATATTTTACCTCGTCTTGCGACATGTTTTCTTTCAATTCTCCCTGAATCGTATCCTCATAAGCAAGTACCGTCAGCGAATTGGCTAATACAAACACTGTAACCAACACCCCCGCCGCAACTTTATTCCATTTTCTCATCTTCATAACATTGTCCATCCTTTTCTTCATTTTTTCTGCTTCGGTTCCGAATCCCGTCGCCCATCGTTGATTTTTTCTCTCACATTCCTCAACCTTGGCCGATTCCATAATTAACAGCTTCAAGTATCTCTTTATTTCATCTTTCGTTCTGTTCTGCACTACTATCTCATCGCAGGACCATTCACAGGTTCGTTCAAAATCCCGGTACATAATCCATGCAACCGGATTCCACCAGTGAAGCAGGATCACGCACTGCACCAGTACTTTCCACCAGACGTCCCACCGCTTAACATGAATTAGTTCATGGCTCAGAACCAATTCCGCATCGGGACCGCCCGGCTTCTGGTCGCACAAGATAACCGGCTTTAGAAAACCAAAGGTTATGCTCCTCCCGCTTACGTTATCCTGATATACAGTAACTTTTCGTTTTACACCGCACTGCTTCATTAATCGCTCCAGAAAGGCGCTTTCCTCTTTGGTAATGATCTGATCTGCACAATTTAACACCCTCTTTCTTATCTTACAATAATCGTTCATTTTGAATGACAACCAAGTTATGACGAACACCAGCCATATAACTACTACAATGATTTGAATTTTCATATAGACGTTGATATAGATTTTTTCGTTCGCATGAACCATATATCCCGCCCATACCGTTGAAGCTTGTGCGATAGTTTTTCGTTCCGTCATAAGATGCTCTGCAATACTTACATACCACCTTTTCACAAAAGGAAGCGGTATCAAATAATACAGAATAGCCGCTTTGGCAAGAAGATATTGCAGCCTTGCAGGCATATTATCTAGCAACAGACCTCTGAGCAACATGTAGATTCCTACCATTGTACTTCCCGAAAGAGACATGATCAGCAGATACTTCATATTGCTTTCTCCCTAATAATTTTCTAGGATTCTGACAAGCTCCTCCGCCTCCTGCTGGCTGATACTGTTCTCCTGCGTAAATGCAGACACAAGATTGCTCAATTTGCCGCCATACATATGGTCGATCGCACTTTTCATTTGTTTCAGATAATATTCTTCCCTGCTGTATACAGGTGTGACGATCCTGTTCTCTTTTTTTACCATTCCCTTCTCTTCCAGCCTTGACAGGAAAGTGTTTAGTGTCTGTCGCTTCCACTCTTTCCCCTCTTCTTCAAATAAGGCAAGAAGTTGTGCCTGCCTGACGCCTTCTCTCTGGTCCCACAGTTTCTCCATCACCTCCTGCTCGGTCTCTGACATGTTATAAATGTCCCTCATATAAACGAATTACCCTCCCTTCTCAACTATCTAAGTAGTTTATTAAACTATACAATCGCCTACTGTTGTCTGTCAAATCCTTTTTACAAAAAAGCGTCTAAAAATTTAGGGGAGGCATTGACCTATATGAGTCATTGTCTCCCCTATTTAGGACTATCTACTTCCCGTCGACCCGCTATTTTAAATGCCACCGGACTTACGCCGTAATCGCATTCCCCGTATACAACTGATAATACTTTCCTTTCTCCTCAATCAGCTGGTCATGCGTTCCTCTCTCAATGATCCGCCCCTGCTCCAATACCATGATACAGTCGGAATTCTTGACGGTAGAGAGCCTGTGTGCAATCACGAAGGTGGTCCTGCCTTTCATCAGCTTATCCATGCCGTCCTGCACGATCCGCTCTGTACGGGTATCGATGGAACTGGTCGCTTCATCGAGGATCAGCACCGGGGGATCGGCAATCGCCGCACGGGCGATGGCGAGAAGCTGTCTCTGCCCCTGACTTAAGTTGGCGCCGTCTCCGGTCAGTATCGTGTCATATCCTTCCGGAAGATGTCTGATAAAGCCGTCCGCATTGGCAAGCTTCGCCGCCGCGATAACTTCCTCATCAGTGGCATCCAACTTTCCGTAACGTATGTTATCCATAACAGTTCCCGTAAACAGGTGCGTATCCTGCAATACGATCCCGAGGGAACGCCTTAAATCCGCCTTCTTAATCTTATTCACATTAATGCCGTCATATCTGATCTTGCCGTCCTGTATATCATAGAAGCGATTGATAAGATTCGTGATCGTCGTCTTACCCGCTCCGGTGGAGCCTACGAAAGCAATCTTCTGTCCCGGCTCAGCGAAGAGCTTCACATCATGCAGCACGATCTTGTCATCATTGTAGCCGAAATCCACGCCGTCGAACACCACGCCACCTTTTAACTCCACATAATCTACAGCATGATTGGCCTGATGTTCATGTCTCCACGCCCAGCGCCCGGTACGTTCCGCACTCTCCACCAGTCTGCCGCCCTCTTCCTTCACATTGACGAGGGTGACATAGCCTTCGTCCGTCTCCGGCACCTCATCCATCATCTTAAAGATACGTTCCGCACCGGCCATCGCCATAACAATTGAATTAAACTGTTGACTCACTTGGTTAATCGGCATATTAAAACTCTTATTAAAAGTCAGGAAACTGGCAAGCGCCCCCAGAGATAATCCGGAAATCCCCGAAATCGCCAACATTCCGCCAACAATCGCACATATCACATAACTTACATTACCAAGCTGCATATTGACCGGCCCTACAATATTGACCAGATAATTGGCCTTATCTGCGCTGTGGTAAAGATTATCGTTTAATTCATTAAACTGTCTGATATTTTCCTCTTCATGACAGAAGACTTTCACTACTTTCTGTCCTTCCATCATCTCTTCTATAAATCCGTTGACTTTACCCAGATCTTTCTGCTGCTGCAAGAAATAACGTCCGCTTAATCCCGCCGTCTTCTTCGTAACAACAAGCATGACCGCCACCATGACAAGCGTCACCAGAGTAAGCGGCACGCTCAGAACGATCATACTGATCAGTACGCTGACAATGGTAATCGCACTGTTGAATATCTGGGGCATACTCTGGCTCACCATCTGCCTGATCGTATCGGTGTCATTGGTATAAACCGACATAATGTCACCGTGGGCATGTGTATCAAAATATTTAATAGGCAGCGTCTGCATATGCGTAAACAAGTCATCCCTTAAATTTCTGAGAACTCCCTGCGTCACATTGATCATAAGCCTGTTATATGTGTAAGCCGCCGCCACGCCGATGGCATAGAATCCTGCTACCCTAAGGATCGCCATGGCCAGAGGATGATAATCCGGCACATCCGTTGTCAGCATCGGTGTTATATAGTCATCGATCAGGCTCTGGATAAACATTGTCCCCTGTACATTCGCCAACACGCTGACGAAAATCAATATGGCTACAATGACCAGATGGGGCGCATAACTTTTCATCACATACTGCATCAGCCGCTTAAAAACCTTTCCCGGATTTTCTATTCTTTTTCCTTTCGGCATTTTGCCATGCATTGGTCCCGGCATTACTCTTCACCTGCCTTCTCATCGAAATCCCCGCCGCCGCTGGTCTGGGATTCATATACTTCACGATAGATCTCGTTACTCTCCAGCAATTCTTCGTGTGTTCCGTAGCCGTTGACACGTCCGTCCTCCATGACGATGATGTGGTCGGCATTCTGCACACTGGACACACGCTGGGCAATAATCAGCTTGGTCGTCTCCGGAATCTCCTCTGCAAAAGCCTTCCTGATTCTGGCATCCGTAGCCGTATCCACCGCGCTGGTGCTGTCGTCAAGAATCAGTATCTTAGGCTTCTTGAGCAGCGCCCTCGCAATACAGAGCCGCTGCTTCTGTCCGCCGGACACATTCGTACCGCCCTGTTCTATGTAAGTATTATAGCCCTCCGGCAGCTTCTCGATAAATTCGTCCGCACAGGCAAGCCTGCACACCCGCTTACATTCCTCTTCCGTGGCATTCTCATCTCCCCATCTGAGGTTATCCAGAATCGTTCCCGAGAACAGTACATTCTTCTGCAGCACTACCGCCACCTGGTTGCGAAGGCTTTCCATGTCATACTCCCGCACATCGCGGCCTCCTACCATGACAGAACCAGCCGATACGTCGTACAATCGGCTGATCAGGTTGACCAGACTTGTTTTGGAACTGCCTGTTCCACCGAGTATGCCCACAGTCTCGCCCGCCTTGATCTCAAGGTTAATATCGTGCAGTACCGCCTTGCTCTTATCTTCATAATAGGAAAATTCTACATCCTTAAACTCGATATCTCCGCTTGCTACCTCATAGACAGGATTGACCGGATTAGTCAGATTGCTCTTTTCATTCAGCACTTCGCTGATACGCCTTGCACTGGCAATACTCATACTCATCATAACGAAAATCATGGCAACCATCATCAGGCTCATCAGGATATTCATACAATATGCCATCAGGCTCATCAATGCACCGGTGGTCAGTTCATTCTGCACGATCATTCTGGCGCCCATCCAACTGATCAACAGGATACAGGTATAAACCGTAAACTGCATGACCGGCATATTCAGCACCACGTTTTTCTCTGCTTTTAAGAAAATATCATAGATAGCCTGACTGGCTTTCTTAAGCTTGGAAGTCTCGTAATCTTCCCTGACATAAGCCTTGACAACACGGATCGCGCTGACATTCTCCTGCACGGAAGCATTGAGTTCGTCATATTTCGGAAACGCCATCTGGAAGTATTTCATCGCTCTGTTGATAATAAAAAACAACACGATCGCCAACAGCACAAGCGCCACCATATAAATAGAAGCCAGTCTTGTATTGATCATAAATGCCATGGACATAGCGCAGATCATGCTGATCGGTGCACGGAAACAGATACGCAGAAGCATCTGGTACGCCATCTGCACATTCGTCACGTCCGTGGTCAGCCTGGTGACCAGTCCCGCCGTACTGAACTTATCCAGATTAGAAAAAGAAAATGTCTGTATGTTGTCAAACATGGCCTTACGCAGATTACGGGCAAAACCGGTAGATGCCCGGGCACCGTACTTACCGCCCATGACACCGCAGAAGAGTCCGCACAGCGCCGCCCCGACCATTAAGCCGCCCACGATATAAATATGCCTCATATCGCCAGCTTCCACACCATCGTCGATGATCGATGCCATCAAGAGCGGAATCAGCGTCTCAAAGACAACCTCCATTATCATAAAAATAGGTGTCAGCACAGATGCCTTCTTAAATTCTTTAATCTGTGCCGCTAATGTTTTGATCATATTGATTAGCTCTGCTCCTTTCCTGACAGGAACCGGTCGTATATCCAAATTATCCGCCCGCCTCTTTGCCATTCCAATAAATCTCACCTATATATCATTATGCAAATATTTTTTAATGTCAAGAAAGAACACGAAAAATTCACAAGAGTTTTATATTTTTTCTATTATGTTTTTATGAAAAAAGGATGTTGTTTTTATCTGCGGTCAATGCTAATATTATAGAATATTACAACATGTTCCTGTTAAAAGGCGCTGAAGGATTTCCATTTCTTCCGGAAGAATTCCCTTTTCTTCCTATTATAATAGGACATGCCCACATACAGAGAGGAGAATAATTATGAAAAAGAAAGTATTAGCACTGATCCTTTCTTCTGTTATGGTTCTTTCACTTGCAGGCTGTGGCAATGACAATACCCAGTCTTCCGCAAATGATACGACAGCAGAAGATACTGCAACAGACGCTGCAGACGATACGGCAGATACCGAGCCCGAGGCGGCAGCAGACACAGAGACAGAAGGAAACGATGACGCCGCTCCGGCGGAAGCTTCCGACGCAGCGCTTAAAATCGCGATCGTCAGCAGTCCTTCCGGCGTAGATGACGGTTCTTTCAATGAAGACAACTACAACGGTATCATGACATTTATCGCGAGCCATCCCGACTGCACCGTAACACCGGTACAGGAGACAACAGGTGATGTAACGGCAGCCGTACAGGCAGTAGCTGACATTGTTGCAGACTACGATGTAATCGTCTGCTGTGGATTCCAGTTCGCAGGAATCTCCACAATTGCAGAAGAAAACCCTGATGTAAAATTCGTTCTGGTAGACTCCTTCCCTTCTGACGCAGAAGGCAACGAAGTAACGGTAGACAATATCTACGCTATGTGCTTCGCAGAGCAGGAATCCGGTTTCTTCGCAGGTATGGCTGCCGCTCTTGAGACAACCACCGGCAAGGTAGCCGTTGTCAACGGTATCGCATATCCTTCCAATGTAAACTACCAGTACGGTTTTGAATGCGGTGTAAAATACGCAAATGAGACAGAGGGCACCAGTGCCGAGATCGTAGAGCTTCCTTCCTATGCAGGCACAGACGTGACCGGTGCAAACGTAGGCGGTAACTACGTAGGTTCCTTTGCCGACGAGGCAACAGGTAAAGTCGTAGGTAATGCACTGATCTCCGAAGGTGTTGATATCATCTTCGTTGCAGCAGGCGCTTCCGGTAACGGTGTTCTGACAGCGGTGAAAGAAGCTGACGGCGTATATTTTATCGGTTGTGACGTAGACCAGTATGACGACGGTGCAAACGGAGATGCCAACGTAGTTCTGACATCCGCGCTGAAAGTAATGCACTTGAATGTAGAGCGTGCCTTAAATGCAGTAGTAGACGGTTCCTTCAAGGGTGCCAACGTAACTCTGCAGGCTGACACCGACTCCACAGGCTATGTAAACGCAGACGGCCGCTGCCAGTTATCCGCAGACACCATCTCCAAGATCGATGCTGCATACGAGTCCGTAAAATCCGGCGCAATCGTTCCCGCCGCTAACTTCAACGGCGTAACCCCGGATGATTTCACATGGTAGGTGATTTAGCCGCTACGCAGCTAAATCGCAAGAATGTCGCTTCGCTTACATTCTTGCCGATACCCACTACGTAATTTAGAATATAATATAAGGCTGTAAGGGAATTTTCCCTTGCAGCCTTTTCTATTTTGCCTTATTCTATAAGTATATAAAAAAGCATTATTATCCGCAAATAATACAATACCTAAGCGCGAAGGGAAGATAATATCTTAAGGAGCCCCTAGAACAGCGCCAGCACTTAGCGAGGTTTTTCACGAGCTTAGTGTCTGCTGCGCTGTGAAAGGAGCGAAAGCGCGGCTCCGTAGATATTACCTTTCCTCCGCGCGACCCCCTTTCAAAAACGTGGGTATCCAGCGAAATTATTCACAAGCTTAATGCCCGCGACCGACTTAAATAACTCGTGCATCAGCACACACACTTCCAGTAAAGCGAGGTCAACGCATGTCAGATTACATTATCGAAATGAATCACATCACGAAGCGTTTTCCCGGTATCGTGGCAAATGACGACGTGTCCATCCAGGTAAAAAAAGGCGAGATCTACGCGCTCCTCGGCGAGAACGGTGCCGGCAAGTCCACTCTGATGAGTATGCTGTTCGGCATGTACGAGCCGGACGAAGGCGAGATCATCATCCGCGGCGAGAAGGTCAAAATCCAGTCTCCCAACCACGCGACCAAACTGAATATCGGCATGGTGCACCAGCATTTTAAACTGGTGAGCAACTATACCATTGCCGAAAACATCATTCTGGGAATGGAACCCGTAAAGAAGACATTAGGACTCTTCAAGTCTGTAGACATTAAGAAAGCAAACGAGGACATCCTTGCCTTATCCCGTAAGTTCGGTCTCGAAGTAGATCCCACCAAGGTAATTGAGCAGGTCAATGTCTCCATGCAGCAGCGTGTGGAGATTCTCAAGATGCTCTACCGCGAGGCGGAGATTCTCATTTTCGACGAACCTACTGCCGTGCTTACTCCGCAGGAGATCGAATTCCTTCTGGAAATCATCAGAAGTCTGCGGGACGACGGCAAGACTATTATCCTGATCACACATAAATTAGAAGAGATTAAGAAGATCGCTGACCGCTGTGCCATTCTCTGCCGCGGCAAACTGATCGATGTGTTAGATGTAGCCACTACGGATACCAGGACGATGGCTAATCTGATGGTAGGGCGCGAAGTCAGCTTTACCGTAGACAAGCCCGAACCGCAATACGGTAAGGAAGTGCTGCGTGTGGAACACCTGACCGTATGCAATGAAGACAAATATGAAGTCGTCAAGGATGTCTCTTTTTCCGTCAGGGAAGGGGAAATCTTCGTCGTGGCCGGCGTCTCAGGCAACGGGCAGATCGAACTGGCGGATGCCATCGCCGGACTGATCAAACCGACCCGCGGAACCGTCACTTTAAACGGCGCAGATATCACTTCCTACTCCATCCGTAAGAGAAATCTGGCGGGTATTTCCTATATTCCGGAAGACCGCCACAACGTGGGACTTGTGATGGATTTTACCCTTTCGGACAATCTGGCACTCAAGAATTATTTCGAGGAACCTTTTTCCCGTAAGGGAGTCATCCACACCGATGAATTCACTACATACGGCGACAAACTGATCGACAAATACGATATCCGCAGCAGTCAGGGCAATGACACGATCGTCCGCTCCATGAGCGGCGGTAACCAGCAGAAGGCTATCATTGCCAGAGAGATCGAACTCGGTTCTTCCCTGACCATTTTCGTGCAGCCTACCCGCGGTCTGGATATCGGCGCGATCGAGAATATTCATAAACAGATCATCGGCGAGCGAAGCAAAGGCAAAGCGATCCTGCTGATCTCGCTGGAACTGGACGAAGTTATGAATCTGGCAGACACCATCGGCGTCATCTACAATGGGGAGATCCAGAAGATCGCCGATGCCAGAGAGCTCACACCGTCGCAGGTCGGCGAATTCATGATGGGAGTAGGAGGTCGCCATGAAAAAGAATAAGAATAACATCATACATAAACTGACGTTACAAACCATCGGCCATGAGAAGCGGCAGCAATATATGATCCCCGTTTTTACAATCGTGCTCAGCCTGATCTTCGGCCTTATCGTCATAGCGCTTCTCGGCAGCAACCCTTTCAAGGCGTATTACAATCTGCTTCAGGGTTCCGGTCTGGCACCCAAGGCTTCCTACGCGGGGCACAAGGGCATGATTACCGACTTTACCAGCTTCTTAAACGCACTGACTCCGATGCTATTTGCCGCGCTGGCGGTTCTGATCGCCCTGAAAGCCGGACTGTTCAACATCGGCGTATCGGGACAGATGTTAGCTGCCGGATTCACGGCTACCATACTGATCGGCTACTCGGATCTTCCGGCGGTTGTGGCAAAGCCTCTGACGGTAGTTATCGGTTTTGCCGTAGGCGCACTGACCGGCGCATTAGTCGGCTGGCTTAAGCACCGCTTCAATATCAATGAGGTCGTGTCCACAATCATGTTTAACTATATTTTCCAGTATGTAGTCAGCTTCCTCATCAACACCTTCTACGTGGACCCTGTCTCCAGACAGTCCAAAAATGTAGGTGTTGCCGGCCGGTTGACACTGGTGGACGTGGTGATCGGCGATTACAAGATGGATATTCCTCTGGGAATCCTTCTGGCAGCTGTCGGTATTGCAGTCACTGCCTTTCTCTTGAATAAAACAATTCTCGGCTTTGAGATCAAGGCCGTGGGAAGCAGCATTCGCGCCGCAGAATACGCAGGAATACAAGTGGGACGCACCAGAGTACTCGCCATGATGCTCTCCGGCGGATTCGCCGGGCTGGCAGGCGTCACCTACTATATGGGATATTTTGCTTCCATCCAGCCTAAGGTGCTCGTCAGCACAGGCTACGATGCCATCGCGGTAGCTCTCCTCGGCAACAGCTCCCCCATCGGCATCATCTTCTCTTCTTTCCTGATCACGGTTATTTCGAAGGGAAGTACTTATATGAATTCCGCTTCCGGCGTACAGGCTGAGATCGCCTCCGCAATAACGGGAATTATACTTCTTTTCAGCGCATGCGGAGCTTATGTAAAATACAAAGTCAACAGATGGAAGGAGGACAACTAAATGAACACAATCATTATAGACGGTTTATCTTTTGCTCTTCCACTGTTTATCATGGCAATCGGCGGTATCTACTGCGAGCGCAGCGGTATCACAAATCTTGCCATTGAAGGTCTGCAGGGCTTCGGTGCTTTCTGCGGTGCACTTTTTGCAGTCTGCATCGCACAGTATTTTGCGGGCAACTCGCCGATCCCTTTTTATCTGGCGATGCTGTTTGCCTTCTTAGGCGGCATGCTCTTTTCCCTGCTGCACGCCATGTTATGTATCAAATTCAAGGCAAATCAGGTTATCAGCGGTGTTGTTATCAATATTCTGGCAATGGCGCTCACGGAATTTATGACCAAGCAGATCAACGCCAGCATTTTCGGCGCTGCTTCCAACAAATTCGTGCTCGGTGTATCCGCGCGCCTTACGGTGCCGGGATTGTCTCAGATTCCGGTGTTAGGTGCAGTGTTTACCAACCTGTACCCTTTTGAGATTGTCATTGCGGTGATCGCCGTGATCGCATGGTATGTTCTGTATAAAACGAGATTCGGTCTGCACCTGCGCGCCTGCGGTGACAATCCTCATGCAGTGGATGCTGCGGGTATCGAAGTAAGCCGCGTGCGTCTGATCGCCGTTATGGCTTCCGGCGCTCTGTCCGGTCTGGGCGGCATCTGCTTTGCCTACTCGATCTCGGCTAACTTCTCATCGAATATCTATTCCGGCTACGGCTATCTCGCCATCGCCGCGCTGATTTTCGGCAACTGGAAGATCATGCCCACTCTCGGCGCATGCCTGCTGTTCGGCTTCGCCCGTTCCGGTGGTTATGAGCTTGTCAAGATTCTGGAAATGCCCAGCAGCTATCAGGATCTGGTAATGGTGCTTCCGTATGTGCTGACGCTGCTTATGCTGATCTTCTTCAGTAAGAAGAATCATTCGCCTAAGGCGCTGGGTGAGATATACGATAAGGGTGCGCGGTAAAACAACAGAGGAGGAGCAATATATATGGAATGGAAATCGCGATTTATTGCTACATTATCATTATTGATTGTATTTGCCGCATTTTTAATTTGTTGCATCCAAAATCAGAAAGAATATCCCAAGAAAATGCAGGTTGCCTTCGAGTCATGCAAAGTTCGTTCCGGTCCAGGGACTACGTTCGAACTTGTCACCAGAGTAGATCAAGGCGAGTTGGTTATTGTGCTGGGAATCGCCGAGGATACAGAATGCCAGACGTGGTATCTGCTTGATAAGAAAACGTTACCGAAAGATATCGAAGCTGAGGAATGCTATATTCGTTCAGATTTATTGACAAACTATGATGATGATTTGGAATAACCGCCATTAAAAATTGAGCTTCACAGGGTTGCGAGATTTGCTTCGCGAACTCATGCATGTACGTAGGAATTTCTTATAAAATAAAATGTGCGCATTGTATCAGTTATAACTGATGCAGTACGCATATTTTGTTTGACTACCACATATATCTGTCACAAATCCAGAGACTAATTTCTATAAATATATTTCCTCCCCAAGCTTAAAGGAATACAAAATCTTCTCCGTATCCCGATAACCGGAAGACTGTTCCAGCGCCTCCGCATAGTAATCAAGCTGCACGTGATAGCGCTTCGCCAACTGCTCCGCCGTCTCCACCGCATCCGTCTTATAATCCAGCAGGACATACTTGCCGTCCTCTTCGAAGAAAACGTCGATAATGCCTTGAATAAGCACAGTCTCTTTCTGCGGAAAATCACCGTTTAAGCGGTTCGCCGGAAGTCCCATGACAAAAGGCTGTTCTTTATAGAGCCTGCCGGAGCGTGCCGCTACGCCCATCCTTGCCGCGCTGCCGCTTGTCAAAAACGAAACGATCTTCGGCACCGATATTACCTTATAATATTCTTCCGAAAGCCTGCCGCCCCCCCGCATCTCTTCAAGCTGCGCTCTTAGTAGTGCTTCAGCTGCTTTTTTATCTTTGTTGACTTCTTTAGTCAACCTTGTGAAGTCAAACAACTCCATCACTTTATGGAAAGCGCTCCCGCGGGCAGAACCGCTGACGTGCTCCTCCTGTTTCAGAAATCCCGGCAGGTACGGCACTACCGTCTCCTCCTCATACAATTTGAAGGAAAAGTCGGTTTCTTCCTGCATGCCCGCCATTTTCAGCTCCGACACGGTTGTCTTGGTATACAGATCCCGCAGATTTTCATGGGGATACCGGTACGCGAAGCGATCCGCCATATAAGTCATAAGCGACACATCCGCATCCCGTGAGGCATCGGATAATAACAGCCTGCGTTTCGCCTCTTCCAATCGCACCGCCTCTTCCAGTTTCTCTTCCACCCGATCTTCCCAGCCGCTTAACTCCACACGTATGCTCATATCCCGGTCATAGAACAGGCCGTCCGAATCCGGTTCTACTCCGCATTCCCGATACAACTCATCCATGCACCTGTTCCCGGCAAGCGCCGCCAGCACAAGTTCCAGATAACTGCCCGTGCCAAGCAGCACACCGTAAGGCATCGTCTTTTCTTTCCTGTTCCGTATGGGCAGAAGCGACAACACCGTCTTCTCCGGTGATTTCAGGGTGCCCGTCAGGATCAGTTTCTCTGCGGCTCTGGTCATCGCCACATACAGAATCCGCATCTCTTCCGCCAGATTGTCCACCCGCATCTTCTCGGCGATCACATTCTTGCGCAGATCTTTTCCCCGCACACGCTCTGTGGGATTCACATAGTCCACACCGATGCCGTCATCGATATCCAGCACAAGCCGCCCGCTTATATCTCTGGTCTGAAATCCTTTTGCCAGTCCTGCCACGAAGCAGACCGGAAATTCCAATCCTTTACTCTTATGTATGCTCATGATGCGCACCACGTCCGCATTCTCGTCCTGCAATCCCGCTTCCCCGTAGTCCACCTCATATTTTTCCAACTGATCCATATAGCGCAGAAAATGATACAGTCCGAAAAAGCTCGTCTTCTCATAATCCGCCGCTTTAACCATAAGCATCTCCACGTTGGCGCGGCGTTTATTGCCCTCGGGCTTGACCGCCACATAGTTGAGATAATCCGTCTCTCTGAGGATCGTCTGTAGCAATTCCTGCACGGAGAGATACGCGGACAAACTACGGTAACGACTGATACGATCCAGAAAGCTCCGGATTTTGTCAATAAGCTTCTTACCCTGCGCTTCTTCTATATCAGACTGTACATACCCTCTCACGGCATCATACAGATATCTCTTCTTCGGATATGCGGCACGGATCAGCGCAATCTCCTCCTCACTGAATCCTCCCAGATAAGAATGCATTACACCGTACAGCGGAATATCCTGCAGCGGATTATCCAGTACTCTGAGGAAATGTAGCAGCTCCTGCACCTCACTCGCCGCGAAGTACCCTGTCCGCGATGTCATGTGCACCGGAATCCCCTCGCTCTCCAGAACACGCTTAAACACCTCGTCCCAGCCTGCGGTGGTGCGCATTAAGATAACGATATCACGATAGGACAGCGCGCGCAGTGCACCGCTCCCTCTGTCCGTCACCGTAAACTCCCTCATCATCGTCCTGATCTTCGCCGCGATCCCATAAGCCTCCTGCTCCTTGGCAGAAAGGTCTTCCGGCTTGTCGTCCGTCCGGAAAAGCAGTAATTCCGTGAGATTCGCGTCGGTTTCGGGCCGCACCGGATACACCGCTCCCATATGGAGCGCCGCCAGATCATCATAGACGATGCCGCCCACATCTTTACCCATGATCTGTTCAAAAACTGCATTGGTGGTGTTAAGCACTTCAAACCGGCTGCGGAAGTTCTGATGCAGATCGATCCTTTCGGCTTCCATTCCCGCATCACTCTGCCGTTCGTTCCTGTCCGACTCTGTTTCCGCCTGTTCCGATCTGCCGTTCCCGTCCGGCTCCGTCTGTGCATGTTCCTGACTGCCGTAAGCCTCGTACTTTTCCAAGAACAGCTCCGGTCTGGCCAGCCGGAACTTATAGATACTCTGCTTCACGTCTCCTACCATGAAGCGGTTATATCTGCCCTCGTCCTCGCCCGATATGCAGGACAGAATGTATTCCTGCACCAGATTGCTGTCCTGATACTCATCTATGAGTATTTCATGAAAATAGCTGCGGTATTCCAGTGCCGTCTCCGTCGGAAAGCAGACTCCTGCCTCATCCGCCCGCACGAGAATCTGAAGTGCAAAATGCTCGATATCATTGAAATCCAACAGATTTTTGTCCCGTTTCTTCCGGTCAAAAGCCTCCTTGAAGGCAAGCGTCAGATCTGCCAGCGCCTCCACGGCCGTCCCACAGGCTTCCATCTGCCGGAAAATTTGTTCTTTTTCCTTAAAAAAATATTTCTTCTGTAAGTCGCCGAGCCGTTCCTTGACCTGTGTACGCAGATTCTTCGCCAGCTCCCGCTTGACGGGCGAAACCGTGTCGTCCTTCTTGGAAGGAAGCCTGTCAAAACGAAGCCCGTTAAAAGCCGCATAGAGAGCCTCATAGCGACTCTGTCCCTCCCGGCTGTGATACTCTTCCAACGAACTGCTTTCTCCGTCACTTGTTCCATCGCACAAGCGCAGCAGCCTTTCCGTCATCTCCCGCTCCCGCTCCAGCAGTTCCCCGTACATATACGGCCCATCCGGCTCTTCACACAGACGGACTGCCTCTGTCAACTCCGTCACGCAGCCCGCAAGGAGAAATTTCGTCTGCCGCAGCAGCTCCGCCACCCACGGAATATCCTCGAACGCCAGTGCCTTGCCACGCTCTGCCGCCGTATTGCACTCTGCTTCCTTGCCACGCTCTGCTGTCTGCGTCGAATCGGCTTCGTCCACCCCGTTGCGGCCTGCCGTCTGCTGCCCCGACATAATCCGATAATCCTGTTTCCGTTCTTCCAGCCACACTTCCGGAAACGGCGTGCTCATGGCAAAATCATAGAGCTTGAGAACGATATCTTCCACCGCCGTATCCCTGCTGCCCACGCTGAAATACTCTATACAGTTGATAAACTCCGGCCTTTCCTGCTTATAGCAGTCCTCCAGCACCTCCGCCAGCACTTCCTGACGCAGCAGCTTGACCTCTCCCTCCTCCGCGATCCGAAAGGCAGGGTCTAAACCAATGGTATGGAACTGGTTGCGCAGGACGAAAAGACAGAAGCTGTCAATCGTTGTGATCCGTGCATTGTGCAACAGGGCAGCCTGCCTCTGTAAATGCTCGTTCTCGGGGTCTGCAGCCAAACGATCGTTTAATGCTCTGCTGATGCGCTCCCGCATCTCCGCCGCCGCCGCATTGGTGAAGGTTACCACCAGAAGCCTGTCGATATCTACCGGATGCGCACTGTCGCTCACCATCTTAACGATCCGCTCCACCAGCACCGCAGTCTTCCCCGATCCGGCCGCCGCGGACACCAGCACATTGCGTCCCCGTACGTCAATCACTCTCTGTTGTTTTTCAGTAAATGAAATCCCCATATTACTCCCTATTCTTGCTCCTGTGCCCTGACTACCGCTTGTTTGCCGTCCAACTCTTCCCGCATCCCCTGCAGCGCCTCATCCGCACTCATTTTAGGCAGTTTCCGCATCTGATAGCCCTCGATCCGGCTGTCGTAGCCGCACACACTGCTGTACGCACAGTACGTACATGCCTGACTGCCGTTCTGCTCATAAGGATTGACCGATATATTGCCGGACAGAATCCCGCTTCCGAGCTGTCGTATTTTCTGGTTTACATAATTCGAAACCGTATGCATATCCTCTTCGCTTATGACACTGGAATACGCCGAAAAGGAACCGTCTTTTTTCCGTTCTAGCGGCAAAATCATGGACTTATCCGTAAATTCTCCGTCTAACAGTCTGACAGCCTCGTCACTCTCATTGACCATTCCGGTCATCTTGAGTTCCTGCAACAGCTTACTATTAATCTGCTCCGGCGTCATACTCCCGTCGTCCTCTACCATCGGATCGTCGATATGATAGTACAGCATTGCCGCCGGTACGATCTTTTTATCCGGATGCTTCTTCTGCTCCATCTCCACCGCCGCATTCATATAGACCACAAGCTGCAGCTGCAGCCCGTAGTAGAGCGCCGCCAGGTCGAACCGGCGGGTGCCGGATTTATAATCTATGACTTTTACATAGACCGAATCTAAAGTCTCGCATGTATCCACCCTGTCAATACGCCCCCGCAGGCGCATTTTCTCCTGCTCATTCAGTGCAATGTTGAGCGCATCTAAGTCCTCGATCATGGAGAACGACATCTCAAACCGCTCCGGCACGAAGGAGCCTTTCTTAAGCTGTGTCTGCAGAGTCAGCACCGTGCGCCTTAAGATCCCGGTCATGCGCTTTAGTAAGTGCTGATTGCGGGCACTGCTGTATAGAATCGTCTCCCCATAGTTCACCGCATAAGCTTCGATGGCCTCCGCCACGATCCGCTGTGCTGCCTCCTCCGGAAAATCAAACCACGTATAGCCGTACTCCTCCAGTTTATCCGCAAAAAGCTCCAATACGCCGTGGAACACATTTCCCATATCCACATCCTCAAAACTGTAGTCGGCCCGTTCCCGTAGCGCCAGCCCGTATTGCAGGAAATGTCCGTAAGCACAGGCGGCATACTTCTCCAAACGGCTGACACTGTTCTGCAAAAGCGTTCCATAGAGCGTCTGCGTCACCAGTTTAGACAGCGGCGTGTCCTGATAACGGTAGAAAGCCGTCTCGACCAGCCGGTCTACCGTATCCTGATACTGTTTTCCTGCATGGTAACTGTGATAAAAGGTATACATCCGGCGCTTCTCTTCTCCGTCCAGCCTGCCGCCTGCATACTCCCGCAGCATGTCCGCCATGAGACCGATCCCGTCCGCACCGCACACGAGCTGCTCCTCCACCGGATCATTCTCCGGCATTTTTACCGTCAGAGCCGGGTAAAGTTTTCTTACCAGATCAATGAGATAAGCCGGGCGGAGACTCTTGCCGTCACTGCCCATCTTGGCATAGGATAAATACAACTGCTCCGAAGGCTTCGTCATATTCAGATAGAGATACAGCCGTTGTATATACATCTGCTGTCTGGGTGAAGGCGCCAGTTCCAGTTCCGATTCCCTTAAGAATTCCCGGTCTATGTCTGAAATGATCCCGCCGTTTCCCGCACTCTTGGGAATATTGCCGTCATTCACGCCGAGGAAGAAGAGCACCTTAACCTGTTTCAACCGGGTCCTCTCGATATCGCCCACAAGCACCCTGTCCACATTCTGGGGGATCGTTCCCACGCTGATCTCCGTAAGCCCGGAGTCCAGAATATCCGCGAATTCCCTGCGATCCATCTTTTCCTCCGTGAGCAGTCCGTAGATCTGATCTAACAGGTCGATCACCAGCGCATAGATCTGCCCGTATTCTTTCGCCCGGGCCAAGTCACCCTGCTCCTTAAATCTGCGCTCATAGTTTGCCAGCTTCTGCTGCAGCTCATTTTGTGCCAGAAAATCATAGAGCGCACGCACCATCTCTCCCGCTATCCCGACCGGTTCCAGCAGCGGCGCAAGCTGTTTCATCAGATTCTCCCTCATTGCATTATACTTTTCCAACTGCCGCAGGGCCTCCTCCTCGCCCTCCTTGTTTTCTTCTTTATAGATAAAAGGACCGCTCCATTTCTTACGGCCGCGAATACCGAATCTGCGGACATAATTCTCCAACCGGTCCGTCTCCTCTGTGTCGAAGCCCGTAAGCCCCGTGCGCAGATAGTGAAAGACCGATTCGGGACTGAAATCCTGCAGCACGATCTGCAGGGCGCTTCTGATATATTCCGTAAAAGGATTGCGCAGAATCCCTCTTGTGTGATCTAAGTAGATCGGAATGCCGAACTTGGCAAACTCTTCCTCCACAAGACTGCCGTACACTTCCATATCGCCGGTGACTACGGCAATATCGCGGTATTGCAGGTCTTCAATATTATGTAAACCATCTTCCATCTGTTCACTGTTGCTCATCAAATCGACATTGCCGCAAGTCCTCATAAGCAACTTCCGAATCTCGATGCACGTCTGCCTGACTTCTTCTTTCGGGGTAGAGGCCTCGAATACATGAAT
>JAAUZY010000073.1 GCA_014804355.1 Lachnospiraceae bacterium | reverse complement strand
TTGGAATTTCAGGTTATGGATCGTCATGACTGTCTTGATACCCCTGTAGAAATCACCACCCTGGAATCTCTCTTTCAGATACACCGGAATCAATCCCGTCTGCCAGTCATGACAGTGGATCAAGTCAGGTCTGAAATCGACCACCGGAAGGATCGACAGCGCCGCTTTACAGAAGAACGCATACTTCTCGATCTCAAACAGCGCATTGTCACTGTAAGGTCTGAAACCGCCGAAGAACGCTTCATTGTCAATAAAATAATATTTTACTCCGTCAACTTCAGATTCCATGATGCCGACATACTCTTCTTTCCAATGGAAGCCCATATAGAAATGAGTCTTATAAGTAAGTTTATCCTTCATTTCCTGCTTCATACAGGTATATTTGGGAAGGATCACCCTGATGTCAAAATATTGCCTGTCGATACATTTCGGCAGGGAACCTACTACATCCGCCAAACCGCCTGTCTTGATAAAAGGAACACCCTCTGACGCTACAAACAAAATATTTTTCATGCTAACCCTCCAACAAATAGATTGTCCAGTCTTGTAAACTCTTAAAACATATTATACAGCATTTTGATTGGCAATAAAAGGATTAATTTTGAAAAACAGCATCGCAAAAAAGCGGGGCTTGTTCCCGCAGGCACAGCGGCGGCTGCTATTATTGTCAGTTGCGATACTGCAGACGTATCTTATCGGCAATCAGCGCAATGAACTCCGAATTCGTAGGCTTGCCTTTGCCGGTATTGATCGTATAGCCAAACAGCGCGTCCAGCGTCTCCATCCTGCCTCTCGACCACGCCACCTCAATAGCGTGCCTTATGGCGCGTTCTACACGGCTGGGCGTTGTCTGGTATTTCTTGGCGATCGTCGGATATAGAATCTTGGTGATCGAACCAAGCATCTCCACATCCTCCACCGACATCATGATCGCCTCCCGCAGATACTGATATCCTTTAATATGCGCAGGCACGCCGATCTCGTGGATCATATCCGTCACGTCTTTCTCCAAATCACGTACCGTATTCGGCTGTGCCGCCGTCTCTGTTATTTGTATATCGTCTTCTTTCGTTCCCGACGGTACGGTTATCATAATCTGAAACGCTTTGTTGGTGCGCATCAGATTGTTCAAAATCCGATAAAACTGCTCTTCATCTCTTGATGTTGTCACGTTTAAAGTCTCCATTGTACTCCTCCATTTTCCCTAATTACAGTTTTTTGGCGCTGCTGTTTGATCGCAGCGCTATGTCGGTATATTGACGACTTCCGACATAAACTATTATAAACAATGAAAGTATGCTATGGAACCTTAAGGCATCGCACTACAGATGAAGATTACGATTCATATTCCTGTTTCAGTTCTTTCCGTATCCTCTTACCCGCTGTCTTGCGATATACGATGCCCGCTGCAAACAGGATAACGGCAAGTACGATCATGCCGATTCCTGCCATAAATACAATCACTCCGCTCATAGATCTTCCTCCTTCCGGTTTCCGGCACGGACAATTCTATCAGGCTATAAATAACCCCTGTTTAGTCAGCCATAGGCCAACTGCCGGCTCCCCACAGGCTTTCCCACATTGCCTTATATTGTGCCCTCTGGGCATCCGACCACGTGAGCGGCACACCGGTTCTGAATACGGTCATCTCACGATATTGTATAAATAGAGGAATCTCATCAGACGAGAACTGTGACTGCTGCCCTTGTGTTGTCGCGTTTTGGGCTGCTTCTCTTTGCGCCGCAGCCTGACGCGCCCGTTCCTCTTCCTCTGCGATCCGCGCTGCTTCCGCCTCCATAGCTTCAATCTGCGCCAAAATCGCATCGAAATCCATTCCCGGCACTAAAGCCCTGTATTTATCGACCAGACGCCTGATTTCGTCATATCTTCCCTCCTGCAGCAGAATATCTATATATCCTTGCAGGAAATCCTGCACTGCTGCCTGCACCTTATCGCTCTCCCCGTCCAGTCTGAGCAGTATATCATATATTGCCATACTTTCCTCATACGAACCGGCTGTCTCTAAGTCCTGCGCCCGCCCGATATACTCGTCTACATACTGGTCGATCACTTCTCTCGCCGTATCGTCATAACGTCCCGTCAGTTCCTCGATCTTGTCATACTGCCCCTCTTCAATCAGCAGCCCTATGTATTCCGTGAGCAGCTCTCTCAGTTCTTCTTTGATCTCCTCATTATCCCCATCCAGTTCCAGAAGCTTGTCAATGATCTCCAGCCGCTCTTCGTATTCACCTTCCTGCGCATCCTCAAGATAATCGACCACAAGACGCTCTCTCAATCTCGGATTTTCCCCTGTTTTGCGATATCCTTCTTCCAGCGTCTCTATCACTCTTTCCTGATCGAAACCATACACATCGTCCGCTGCCAGATAGATCTGTGCTATATACTCGACCTTCTCCGTGACCACGCCTTCATCCAAGTCATCCACCGCCGCAAGCGCTTTATTATAAAATGCCGTCATGCCCGCCGTATCGTTTGTGTTCCTATAGGCTTCCACTCCGCCCGCATACGCTTCCACACATCTCGGGTCGATCGCAATCGCCTGCTCAAAGGTAATCGCCGCTTCCTCATACTGTCCATTGTCAAGATATGTATTTCCCAGATCAAGCAGACGCTGCAGACGTCTCTGCGGACTGTTGTAGATATTTACACCGATCAGTATAGCGATAATGATTACAATCGCTGTCCCGATTATCATATACAGTTTCTTGTTGTCTTTCATTATCCTGTCTCCCTCTTGTAATTTGTATCAATTCACGCAGCTAAAATTATAATTGACACTGCTGATCACCCCGTCGTTTTCGATCCTCGCATCAATACGATGGTACGCTCTTACCTCCCCGGAATAGGTAAACGGCGGATGAAAAGTGAATTCACACCATACCCCGTAATCGTCGCTTCTCTCCGTATAAATCCCTCTGTATTCATCAGTCTGGAAAACCCAACATTCCGTGCCGTCACTGAAACCTTGCGTCATACTCGGATATTCGCCGTCATCAGGGATGGTGAACATATTATTTTCCATCTCCGGCTGCTCCCCAACCTCCTTGATCCGTTCGATCTGCATCACACTGCACCAGTCCTCGTAAGAACTGCCCGGTTTGACCGGCACATTAAGACCTTCATAGTCCGCAGTCTGATCGCCGTAGCTTCTGTTGAGCGAGAGGGTAGTCTGCGACCCATATTCATTACCGGAATAATAGTATACCCGATAACTCCATCCATTGTTTACCCATAATTCCTGAACCCTGTCATCTCTACCGTCCCCGTAAGTAGTTGTATTGATGTAATATGACCCGTCCGGCGCATATTCCTGGAAAATTAAATCATCCGTATTGCTCACCTCATATCCTTCTCCCACCGGATACAGCTCCCGCATCTGTGCAAAATGATCTCCCAATAAGTCATATCCGTTTACCGTAATATCCCTGATACTGAAAGGAAACGCGATCATACCGTCTGCAAGACGCGCTTCCTCTTCCTGCTGCTTTACTTTCTCCGCAGTTTCCCCGATCTTGTCATAAATCTTCCTGCTGCCGATCAGATCATAACCTTCTTCCAAAATCGCGCCTGCCCTCGCATAATCCTCTGCCGCTATATATGTCTGCACATAATCCAGATAAAACTGCTCCGCCGCGCTCCATACACCGCCTGCTCTGGGCACTTTCCGTAAAGCCGCCGCATAAGTCGCCGCCGCCTGTTCGTAATCCTCTATGCCGATACACGCTTCTATCTTGCCCGTATAGGCACGCTCGTTCGTAGAATCTACCTCAATCGCCTTGTCAAACTCCGCGATCGCCTGCTCGTAATTCTGTCCGGTCAGACATTTCTCAGCCGCATTGAGCCGGCGCTGCAGACGCTTTGGTGTGGAATTATAGATAATAAATCCGCCAGCCGCAGCAACCGCTGCGACCAGAAGCACCGCAATAACAGTCATATTCTTCTTTGTACTTTTCATTTTCTTCCTCACTTTAGTTCATCAATTTTTTATATACATAAACCGAGCGGTTACAGCCATCCCCCGTCTTTTAATTCGCTCATCATACGATCCAGCATGTCCATCTCCATATCCTGCTCTTTTCCTGCATACAGCTCTTTTGCTCTCTCATAGTATACCGACATCTGTCCGTAATCTCTCTCCTCATTCTCTTTCATCTGCTGCTTGTCCGCTTCCAGAAAAGCCAATCGCTTATATACTTCATACCGCTCCGGATAACTTTCTGACATCTGTGTCAACATTTCTTCCGCTTCCGCGAAAGAGTCCATATTCTCATAGAGAATCGCCATATTCTCCTGTAATCGGTATGTTACATAGCCTTTATCGTAGATTGAGTTAAACAGCTCCAACGCCTTTCCGTAATAGACATCCGCCATCGTCCCATCCGTTCCGGCTTTCCTTGCGTAGCTTTCCGCCAGATATTCTGTCATGACGAGACTGCCGTTTCCCTCGAACTGTCCGATGTACTGTTCCAACAGTTCAATTTCCAGATCCACGGCCTCACCGCCCATCTCCTTATATACATCCGCGCAGAGCAGAACCGCCTTCTTCTTCATCTGCATATCATCGGTTATGCGGATGGTCTGCTGCAAGTATTCCACGGCATTATCATACTGCCCCTCTGCATGGGCAATCTCTCCCTGCGCCATGTAAACCGAATCCTGCGCAAGTCCGAGTTCTATCCCTTCTTCCAATTGCACCGCCGCTGTTTCCGTCTGCCCCAGCTTCGCCAGTGCAACAGCATAATCTCTGTAATACAGTCCGTTCCTGTCATTGAGCTGCACGGCTTCCGCCAGTGCAGCCCGTGCATTGTCATAGTCTCCGATTTCTATGTACGCATTGCCCATTATATAATAGATATCCCCCAGAAGTTCCTCATCCGTCCGGGTCTCAATCAGAAACGGCGTGGTATTGATATAATTCTCACATAGCCTGATACATGCATCGTATTGTTCACTCAGATACAGCATGTGCACTTCTTCTGCATAGGCATCCACCCGCGTGCCTGAGACCTCCTTAGCTTCTCCCAGCAGTTTCTCTGCTTCCTCATAGTCAGACCGCTTCATTGCTTCCTCTGCCTGCTGCAAAATGCGGTAATATTCGGCATTTCCTTCCCTGCGCACAAGATACATGCCGCCGAACATTAACAGAATACCGGAAACAAGGCTGACCAGCGCAGCCACCTGCATTGCTCCCTGCTTCCTGCGCATGCGTCGATAACGGCTGTCAAGCTTGTAGCAGTCTCGGACCGCACTTAAGAACTCGCTGCCATTCTGATAGCGTTCGTCAGGCGATATTTCAGTCATCTTCTCGAGAATCAATGCAAATCCTTCGCTGACTCCTGCTTTCTCCATCGAAAACCTTCTATTAAAATCTAATGGCGGTTCCACACCCGTCAGAAGAAAACAGAGGGTGACGCCGAGACTGTATATATCCGACCTCGTATCGATCCCTTTTCCGATATAGTGTTCGTACTCCGGAATATCTACAGACAAATCCGATCTTCCGTTTTCACTCTGCGCTCTAACTCTTACCCGCTTCTGTCTTCTTTGTATTTCCTCACGCTCAGAATCGCTCAGAATCTCCGTCTTATCATCACTCTCGTCCGAAATATCACTTCCTATCTCATCGGAATCCCTTACATCTGAGCATAGTAATTCTGCACAGTCTTCTGGTTCATCAGTTCCGCCACTGATATCTGATTTTTCTATATTATCACCGGCTTCGCCCCCAAAGACCCGAAGACCTTTCCGCATTGTATAGCTGTGCGTAATTCTCTCATACAAGGCCGAATCGTGATACTGCTCCGGCGGCGAGAAGCCTGCGCTGATTCCCACCGCAGACTCCATAGAACCTCCCACCGCCAGAGAAACATTGAAATCAATCAGGCACACGTCGCCGTCCTTCGTCAGCATGATGTTCTCCGGCTTGATATCACTGTGAATGACCGGCGGATTCTGCCCGTGGAGATAACTGAGCGCCTCACCCAACTGCTCCGACCATTTCCTGACCTGTTTCTGGGGATATGCGCCGTGATTTCTGACCGCCGAGCATAAGTTCTCCCCTTGGATAAACTCCATCACCGTATAGACTCCGTCCTCAGCCTCGATGAAATCATAGACACGAGGCAGATAAGGATGTTTCAAACCTTTCAGAATATCCGCCTCCTGACGGGTTTCCGTCCTGCCTATGACCTCATCCTTAATCTTCTTGACAACAACATCTGTCTCAAGTCGAAGGTGTCTTGCCTTATAGACGGTACCGCCACCGCCGGAGCCGATCTGCCCCACGATCTCATAGGTATCGTTTAATATTTCTCCTGCCTTCATTTTAACCTTTTCTCCACCACCACAGGAATCCTTTCGCGCGGATCGTAAATTTCACGGTCTTGGTTCCGCCGTAATTGTCCACGCCTCTGATGGTCACACTCGCCGTTCCTTTCTTGACGTTGTTCTTATAGCTGCCCGGAATGATCTCATACTGGCTCGCATCTACAAGTTTTCCCTTGATCTTGACTGTGATCTGATCCTTATCCGGGGTAATCGCCTGTCCTGTATAAGTCTGCTTTGGTATGGATACCGATGCGGACGCAATGCTTGCCCGCGCAATGCGATACTCTCCTGTTTTCGTTCCCGTATAGCTGCCTTTCGCACTGACCGTTACTTCCAGCACGGTTCCGGCGGGGATAATATCATTCTTATCCACGGCCGCTCCCGCTGCGCGCACTGTCCCGTTATCCAGTATTGTCTCATTCTTATAGGCATAGGTAAAGACTTTCCCATAATCCGTTCCCGCTTTTAACACCTTGCCGTTTAAGTCGGTAATCGTCACTTTGGTCGCAAAAATATTTTTCTTATTCTGGTAGGTCTTGTCTGCCGCTGTCAGTGTCAGGCTGCCAAGATCCTGTGCCGTGATCTTATAAGTCGGTTTCGTGCCGTAAGTTCCTTTGAAATTACCTTTACCTTTAATGGTAACTGTCGGAAGCTTATCTGCCCTGCTGCCATCATTCAGCGTCGTGTGGTTCTTATACGACAATGTATAGTCTTTACCTTCCTGCAGTTTCTGCGTAGTGCCGTTATCCCTGTGGAAAGTGACTGCCACTTCGGGTTTCGTTCCGCCTTTCGCATAAGGTACTTCGTCCTGCGTCAGCACTGCCGTAAATCTGCCGTCGGCATTGGCAGCAATATCAAATGCCTGAATCTTAAAGTTCTTCTTCAGAGTTCCCGTATAACCGCCCACACCGGTAATAATTGCCGTTGCGGTACCTGCGTCACGGTTCTTCTGCCATGTAACCTTATAGTTGGTTCCTTTCTCCAGAGTCTTCTCAACACCGGCAACCTTCACTGATACTGTCAGCTCCGGTTCCTTGCTCACGCCGCCGTATACAAAAGTCTGTCCTGCCAGTCCTGTGACTGTTGCCTTGCTGACAGAACCGCCTGTTATCTTGAAGCTGACGCGTTTCGTTCCACTGTAGCCTTTCGCCTCTATTCCCGTCACAACGGCATAGGCTGTTCCTATCTCTTTGTTGAGGCTGTAGCTTACCGTATAGTGCTCATCTTTATTTAATGTGGTCTTCCCATCCTTCACTGTAAGCGCCGGTTCTATGGCACTGCCCGTATAGACCTGATTTGGAATCTTCGCCACAGTCATTTTGCTCATCAGCTTCAACTGATCGGACTGACCGATCACCGTCAGATTAACCCTTCTCGTGCCCGTGAAATTCCCTTTTCCTGTAAGCTCGATATAATAATTCCCAGCTTCTTTTACATAATCCAGCTTCTTTACACCTGTGCTGTCATAATATGTAATGGTATAGTCTGTGTTATTCTTTAACTTCTTATCGTTCCACATAAGTGCGGGAACAGGTTTCTGATTCTTCTTATTGGCAGTGATCGTCATGTTGTCCGCCGCAAAAACATTGTCGTCCGTCTGTACCGTATCTGCTTCCGTACCCGTACCGTCAGAGGCGTTCGCTTTTACACTGATATCTAATGGCAGGATTCGGAATGACTGCGTCTCTTTACCGGTATAGTTGCCCTTACCCGTCACCGTGATGGTAGGGGCTTTCTTCGCCTCAAAAGCCTGATCGTCAGAGGTGTATCCGTATGCCTTGATATTGTTCTTATAAGCAATTGTGTAATCTGTCTTCTCCGCAAGACGCTTCTTGTGGTCATACACACGCACTTCAGGTTTGATTGCCTTTCCGGTATAGTCATATCCCGCTTCGGCAACGCCCGCGATCCATAACCCTTCCGGAATGTTACCGTCCGCCGGGATGTCTTCCTTGAGGACTTCGCCGTATACAGGATCGGGAGACGGGTTGTCGGGATCATCATCTTCGCCGGGAGCATTACCCTCTATTACATGAAAAGTTGCCTTTCTTTCCCCGCAGTAAAGTCCGATTCCTTTGATGGTCAGTTCATATTCACCGACTTCTTCTACGTAGGCATCCAGATAGGCTTTATAATCAACTCCTCGTTTGAGCACCTGTCCATTATAGGTAACTGTCACCTCCGGAATGTGCCTGTTACCATCATAGACGATATCCGGAATCGTTATTTCTGCCTCCGCCAAGTCTGTCCGCTTAAATCCGACACAGAATATTGCCGGTGCCGCATAAGCTTCTTTCATCTCAAATGTTACATTCAGATTACCGTCGCCGTCAGAAGTTGACTGTCCGATATAAAGCAGGTTATCGGACGCAAGACAATCTTCCGCCTCTCTGGACTTCATGGCATAGATATTGTATAACTCATTCGGCAGTAAGTTCGTAAAATCGGCGCTCTGCTGAGATGTTGCTTCTGCGTAGGTTGATATAAGCGCTTCTTCAGTTCCGAATGATTGTACGGACATCTCTTCTGTGATATCCGTGAGGGAATATTCTGAGGCTGCTTTTGTAGGATCCTGGAAAAGATATTGAGACCCGAAAAGATATTCCTTTTTAGGATCCTGCTTTGATCCCCATGTATATACGCCTCCTCCTTTTCCCAGACAAATAATGCGATTGTAAGTATACGGACGAGCACTTGTTCCTGCATTATAAAAAACACATAAACTCTCAGCAGCACCTTCATCTTTGACTATTTCTTGTAAAGATCTGTTTCCATCTAACCATTCATATAACCCTCCGTCTGCCAGTATTGCTGCAAAATTAGCATAATAATATTGTATCGTTCCAAGACTATCAGACGGTCTGACTGGGTAGGGCATAATCCGGTCGACATCTTCCAATATTAATTCTGGTTCGGTGAAATAGCCATATGGCTCGAATGAACCATTTGCAATCGAACCTTCATAAGTTCCCCACATGTACAGATCTTTGGATGCACCATTTCTTATAATAGCAACACTTAAGCTTCCCCCATAAAGAAATTCAAAATTCTCAACTTCCAGATCCTGCAAAACCATTTTAGGATTAATGCATGACTCTACTGTTCCGTCTCCAAGCTGATATGCGTTATTCTTTCCCCACATATACAGCTTCTTTCCCTTTACAATAGCTGCATAGGTATCGCCGACCTTATGGAATTTCTCTACATCTTCCAATATCTTCTTTGTCACTACAGGTGTCGGCGCACTCTGAATACTTGTAACCTGAGAATTATCTTCCCATGTATATAAATCGCCATTTACAGTAACCGCTGCAGAAACCATCCCATCCAAATAAACTTCTGCTATTTGGTTGCCCTCACAATATATATTTTTTGAATATACAAAACCTCTGCCTTCCTCTGTTACATACTCTTCGCTATAACCTCTCCCCCACATATGCAGGCTACCATCTTTTTTAATTACAGCACCTGTCCAATCTTGCATTACAAAGTGATCGACACTAGCACAAAACTCACCTTTGACATCCTGTGGTGCCACCGTTCTTTTTTCTACGAAATCTTCCCCTGCCTTCCCGTAATCATTATTTCCCCAAAGAAAGAGCGCGTCCTCTTTTTTATTGATTGTTATACCGGAATCATCCTTTATTTCCCTGTCCGCGATCGCTATACAAGTTCCATCCTGTATGCTGATCTCTTTCACATTTGGCAGAATATAGGTAGGCTCAGTAACAATCGAACGATCTGTATTATCAATCTGATTATAACCGTTAAATCCCCATACATATAATTGCCCATCATCACAAATTACTGCGCTATTACTACTATCCGAACTAAAGCAGAACTTCTCCGCTTTCTTGCCAGAAATAGAGACCTTATATGGTTCCCAGCATATCCCCTGCTCTCCGTTTCCAACTAATCCATTTGTATTATTTCCCCATATATACAATTCCTTTCCCGTTGTCATCGCTGCACATGTCCGTCCATCAGGGGAAAACTGAAACTCTCTGACTCCGTCCAAAACCTTGACCGGATAATCAAGCGATCCTACATCCCGTCCTATACCAAGCTGACCACAACTATTACCTCCCCACATATACAGACTGCCATCTTTAGTGATAGTTGCATAACATACATATCTCACCAAACTATCAATATAATTTGCTATATACACCTTCTCGGCAGCTGTCGAATCATCTAGGGGATTCTCCGGATTAATTGTGATATTTAAGACACCCAATCCTTCTTCCATATCTTCCGGTATTTGTACCGCCTGTGAATATCTTACTCCATCCAATTCTACATAAATATTTTGAGTTCCCTCATTCAGTTTCAGTCCGGTATAGCCATCTGCATCGGTTGTTTCTTTGCTCTTGTCCAGACTACTTATGGCTGTTGCACCCTCTACTCCTTTACCGTCAAGGTCAGTTACTCTAATGTTCTTTCTATCTTCCCAATGCGGACATTTTTTGTCCCATATAATTCCGTCTTTTCCATCATCCCTATCATTAAATGCAAAAGAAAAATAAAAATCTTTTGCTAAATTATCTAGTATGTCATTCAAAAACTCATTGAAATCGTCCACACCTTCATCTATTTCAAATTCGTTGCCAAACACCTCCACAGTACACCCTAGTTTTACCTTCGGGACGGCATGCCCGCTGACACATCGAAACGGGTTGTTTGGTATCTTTAGACGATCCGGCATATTCATACACATATGTTCTTTATAATTAGATATATTTCCCGCAATTGCAGTTATCGTTATTTCTACTCCAGCCTTAATTTTAGCTGTTGCTTTAAATACAGACTTGCGTTCTTTCTTTTCCTCCCCTTCTTTCACTTCAATCGTTTTTATTTTTATAAATTCAATACTTGGTTCGAACACAATATGCGGATAAAACACTGCTTCTGCTCCGATAGAAAACTCCCAGTTTGGGGCACTATTATTTTTTTCCGTTCTCCATCCATCTGAGTAAGTTACCTCTACTCCAGAACTACCCTTAACAATTGCATCAAAATATATATATCCTTCTACATCTATTTCAGGATATATTTTACAGGATACATTCAAAATTTGATCCGGCACCCCTGGAATAGGCAAATCAACCTGAAAACTCGGAAATTTTATTTTTTTGCTATCTTTACTCTCATTTCCACTCCCGGTTTCCGCCGAATTTTTACCACTATTGTCCTCATCATCTTCCGGCTCACCTATCTGCAATTTAAATTCTGTCTCATAGAAGATATTTATCTTTGCGCCTATCGGAGCATCTGCTTTCTTATAATGTATCCAACCATCAGCATACGCACTAACTGTCAGGTCAGCACTTAACCCCGACGTTTTAATCGTATTTATATCCTCTCTAAATTCTTTCCAGAATTCCGCATCCCCATATAGTTTACTTAACTTACTAATCAATGCATCTATATCGTTCCACGACACTTTCTGATCAATAATATCTCCATTACCCATTTTTACTTCTATATTATCTGAATCAAAATGAATCTTTAATACCTCTTCGCACTGATCCCACAAATCATCAACGACATTTCTCCTTTGCACCTCATTACGAGGATTTTTTGCTCCAATTTTAATGAATTCGAAAACATCATTCAAATCCTGATCTTGTCCTTGAATCTCTGCTAAGCTACTATCTTCATTCATTGTAATTGCACTTATCGTTGTGATGATAGCCGCATTATCTTCACACAAATATGCAATAGTATCCCCTACCTGTAAAGCGATAACGCTTTCATCAGGATTCTCAAATTTATATATAAGATTTTCTTCATCACACTCCACAACCTGATTTTTTGTACCGTCAGTACCTTGTCTGATTACCTTGACATAATCACTAAATACAATAAAATTATCATCTTTATTTTCATCCAGATTAATAACCTGCTCTTCCGCAAAATCGTCTATCGTTTGAGCATAAAAATCCTGCATCTTCTTCGTGTAATCTTTTGATTCATAATTATCACACAATGGTCTGAGTGTTTCCGTTTCGACAAGAAACCCTTTTACCAGAAAATATTCCGGCAAATCTCCTTCAAGAGAAACCGTCGCAGTGCTATCATTTAGTGAAATCTCTGTACTGCCCGTCGCAATTTGTTTGTTTCCTGTTTCATCGTATATACCCACAACAAGTGTTCCATCCGTCATTGACGGTGCACAAAGCGAAACTTCGGCCTGTTTACCGATTACAACAATCTCATTAATATTACATCCTATCCCTGATCCTACTTCCGTTACTTCCACCGGAACAGCGCTGGTCAGTGCACGCCCAAAAGAACTGGCCGCGTTAACTTCCGCCATGCTATTCTCCGACACGCTATTTTCGGACACACTATTCCCTGACACACTTTCTTCCGTGCTCTGCGTCTCATCATTGTCTCCTTCATCGCCTGTGGTATCATCCGGCTTTTCTGTCTGATCCGATCCGGATTTATCCTCTTCTCCGGCCTGATCAGAGGCTTGATTTCCTTCATCTTCCGTATCTTCACTCACACCGGGATCATCGGTCACATCCCCTGTTCCAGATTCATCTCCGGGATTCTTCCCGTCATTCGTTCCTTCTTCCGATTCATTTCCTTCGTTCTTGTCTTCTGTCCCGTCAGACTCTTCCGGTTGGTTCGGTTCATCCGTCACTTCATTGCCAGTTTCTGTCTCTCCTTCTTCTCCCGGCGTGGTCATCTCTGTCCCCGCATCCGGCTCCACCGCCAAAACCGTCAAATCCGCACTAGTAAAGAGCATTGCACACACCAGCAGCATGCTCAATGCTCTTTTCCACATCCATTTTCTCTCTGTTTTCTTCATCTCTCTTCTCCCTCTCATTGTATCTGTGATTTTAATTCCAATCTCCTAAGCATCAAAGTGCCCGCAGAATATATCTCCATCTCCTCTGTCAATAGAATTTCATTCTTTCATACCGATATGGCATAAAAGCACCTGTTCCAATATTATAGTTTTCTGTTCCCTATGTAAAGCAATTTTTTTGACCACATATTTCTACCTGTTATCACCATCCAAACGTAATCTCCGGCTCACCCGGCAGCTTATCCCGCATCTGTAGCAAAATCTTCAGTGCACTTTCCAGCTCACGCTCTTTCTCCGACGGACTGCGAACTGCCTGCTCCATACTGTAAATTGCCCAATAGGCGTATGCGTAATAATCATTACATACTTCGAGATCTGTCGTATCCGATCCCTCCCACACATTATTTGCATTATCCAGATCCTCTATATTGGTAGAAGCAACACAACGCACCAGAGTTCCGTCTGCATTATAATCCGTTCCGTAGTTGACATACTTTGTGCCGTCCAGCACCAGCCGACAGGGACCTTCACTCAAAGTATACATCCTGACCAATTCTTTGTTCCCCTGAGTCAGAGTCGTATAAAAAGGCGCTACCCACAAATACCCGTTCTCATCCATTTCTGTCTTGACACATGTACGCAGAGTACACTTACCCAATCCATCCACAGTTACGCTTTTTGTCATGATCTCGACATCCGCTATCCTGCTTTCATATTTCAAAAGCTGCTCCGCAGCCAAGGCAAATCCCTCTACAACTGCAGTCTCCTCAGCAGAAATATCCGCCATTGCTCCTTGATAAGACAGACCACCGAGACTTTGTGAAAGTGTTGTCACTTCTCCCCTAAGTCTCTCGATATAATTACTGTTTACCTCATAATCCATTCGTAATAACATGTATTGCGCCCCGGCAATGTAGCTGTTCAGCAGCGTTTCATAGGCCAAAACCTCCGCTGAACATTCATCCAGCCATTCTCTGTACGCTTCAATATTGATTGTTCCACTCTCGCCATAAAAATCGTCAAAAATGAACCATTGGTACATCTGATCGGTTTCCGAATTCTTATATTTTTCCGCCGTGGCAGCGTCCATCAATTCCGTATACATCATGTTCATGTGATCACGAATCTGTTCATATCCATCTATTCCGCCGCGGTGAGCATCCAAGGCCCACTGACAGGTTCCCATAAACTGATACAGCGCATAAACTGCATCATTATCGCTTCTTACCTCCTCCGCTGCCAGCATATCCGTCAGAAAATTTCCAAAAAGAGAACTGACTGTTCCAAGTATCATATTGCTCTGGGAATCCTCGGCAAGTTGTGCGTAATCCAAAGTACGCAGTGTCAAACAATCGTCTCTCAATGCCAGATAGCGTTCATAAACCGATAAAAATTCCAGTTCATAATCATCTGCCAACCATAATGTAAACTCCTGCAGTTTCCCTGCATTATGGTCAGCATTCTCCAAAAACGCCTGTAGTTTTGCCGGATCTGCACCAGCATAATCCATATACAGATTCCTTCGCATCTCACTGTATCGATATCCCCAGTCATCCGCTGCGATCAGCATGGAAAGGATTCTCCACTCCTCACTGGGCATATTCAGACTGAACCGTTCATCAAGTTCCTGCACCAGCGCATAGATCTCTGTAATCAGATATGCGCATTCTTTCAGTTCCTCGCCTGTCAGTTCTTCCGTGGATAAAAGAAATACCAGTTCATCTACGGAGTCACCCATCTTGGTTTGAAGAAGCGAAATCGCATAGTTAACCTGCGCATCCGAGGAATCTTCCAACGTCTCATAGAAATTCACCGCTTTACTCAGATAACCGCCACACAAACAATCTAAGAATTTCTCCTGTACCACTCCCGGAATCTCTCTGACAGCAGCGTCCATAGCCGCACCGAATGTATCTGACAAGCTATCTCCATTCTCGAAACAATCAATGGCCGTCACAACCGCTTTCTTTGCCACCGAGTTTCCCCCACAGATCGAATCAACCACCTGATCCGAAAAAATTTCATCGGAAGATGCCGGTCCTGTATATTCCCGCTTTTCTGATTCCTCATAGGCTTTTAAAAGATAATAGACATTCTCTCTCGCTTTATCCCGTATGGCATCCATGGTCTCCTGGGATTCCTGTGCTCTGCCCATACAGTAAGCGACATAATCATCGGGAAGCGGTTCCGTATCTTCTTCCTGCGCACTGTCTGATTTCTGTCCCTTGTCCTCATCCGTCTCCGATGACAATTCATCTGCCCCTGCTTCCGATACCTGTCCGTCTTCCTCCGGATTTTCCGATAGTGTTCCGCCTTCTTCGGAGGTTTTTGCCTGTCCCTTGATGTCCGATACTGTATTCCCCGCCTCCTGCTCGGAGGGAAACACCCCACAAGCGGTAATCAGCATGGAGAGTACGAGAACGCATGCCGTAAAACGTATTTCTTTTAACATGTTATGTTTCTTTCACTCCTCTTCTGCCGTTAGTTTATTCATCCCAAACATCGCTCTGGCAAAGTGATGTTATCATGGATCATTTATTCACGGACACCCATATTACGGGGCGGATGGAATACATTCCTTTGTCAGGCTTTCTGGTAGTCCAAGCTGTTTCATAGCAAATTAGTTCATTAACTTTTCTATCTCTTGCCAGCCACCGACCGCTCTCAGTGGTCGCTATTTCCTCTACCACACTTGGATTAGGCTCTCCTTTCGCCGTCCGATTGTTAAGATAGGCTGTGTAGGCTTGACTCACCGTATATGCAGTAGGTTCTGCATGCAGTCTGTCATCCCATTCAAAATATTGCTTTGCTTCATCACAGCTTAATAGAAACACATAATCTTTCACTGTAATGATATCCTCCGGTGTCTTAGTAGGTATTGAGAGTTCAGTCAACGATATAAATCCTTGCTCGTCCTCATTAAATGCGGTGTTATAGAAGCCGTCATTCAGCCACTTCCTTATTGTACACTGATCCCAAGACATATACGACGACTGCCCAGGATATTCATAACTTATGTCATCACCCTCGTGATATTTCTTGGCATCCAGCCCATATTTACTAATCAGCAAAAGCTTATCATCTTCTCTGTCAATAATGAACCATTCGATCGGCTCCGGTCCGTTCTCCAGATCATTATCCTGTTCGTACCGTCCGAAGGTTACGCAGTTCTCGTCTTCATCAATTACCGTCATAACACTGTCAATACTTCCTAATCTCTTAGTCTCCTCGTCCGTTAGTCCAGACTGAAGAACCTCTGTTTCGACCCATATGGCCGGACGAATAGCCCGTTCACTTGCCATATCTGCTCTAACAATACTGTTATCAATAAAATAAATCGCTTGTCCGCTCTTAGTGCTTTCATCCCGCAACCAACAACTGACATCATCACTACCTCCCATTAAATAGCGTGTAGCCTCATCACTGTTCAGCGCAAACACATGACTTTCTGTCGGACGTAACTCTGTATCAATAAAATCATAGGTACCCGAAAGGGAAGGTTTGATCAGCGTTAATACAATATATTTCTTTTCCTCTGAACTGAACGTCGTATTATAAAATTCATTATTCATCCATGTGCTAACAGACCCAAATCTCCGTTTTTCAAACACGTCTTCACAAAATAACAGCATCTTCCCATCTTTTACATCCAGCACCGTCCACGCTAACTGCTCCGGTCCATCCAACATCTCATTCTGCTCGTAGTGACCGAAGAATATTGTAGTTCCAATTTGTATATCTGATGCCTTAACCTGTGCCGAAATTTCGGGGGTCTTTGTCACCCACATAGCCGGACAGACAGCATTACAGATCAATGAGTTATAATCGCCTGCTGTGTCAACCGTACCTTTCGCTGTGATAATCTGTGCTCCATTCTGAGCACCGCCAGGAGAACGCAGCCATGCTCTTGCCATATTGTTGTTTCCGGTATAACCCCCCTTCGCCATAGCATATTCTGTTGCCTGCACTGTTGCATAAAGCTGCAGATATTCCTCCGCCTCTTCACCACTTAAAAGGAATAAAAGATCTACCGTCGGATTGCCTCCCATCGTATTGGGATATGCATCAGGATTATCTGCGGTTTCAATATAAGTTGATTCGATTAAGTTTTTTTCCTCTTCGTCAAAAGCTGTATTATAAAACTCACCATTCAACCATTCTCTGAGTGTACATGTTTCCCATGTCACATCCTCATCCGTGTCGTTGTAGAACTGTGCATCGAGTCCATATCTGGAAAGCAAAAGAATTCTTCCCTCCTCCTCTTTCAGTATTCTCCACTCAATCGGCTCCGCCCCATTTGTTAGATCATTGTCCTGCTCATAACTGCCAAATGTAATCCAGGATTCATCCGCTGTCGCACTATCCGGATCCCATGCTTCCTTTTCCTCCGGCTCATCCTCTTCAGCTTCCGCGTCTTCAGATTCCTCCGGCTCATCGGCTTCTTCCGGCTCCGACGGCTCTGTAACAACTGCCTCTTGTGTTTCCTCTGTCACCTCCGGCTCTGCAACAGCAGCCACTTCTGTTACTTCCGGCTCCGTGGCAGACACATCCGCCTCCTCTGCCTGTTCTACGTCAACTGCCTCTCCTTTTCCTCCGCACCCGGATAAGCACATAACAGCTGCAAGAACAAGACTAATCCACCTACGTCTTCTCTGCATACTTCTCCTACTTTTCATTTTCTTTTCCTCCCGTTTTTATCTTTTAATCCTCATATTTGCTTATATATCCTATTCGGCCTGAATAAAATTCCGCTGTCGCAACAATATCATAATCCTTATGTCAAAAGCACACCCGCCCGACAGACAACCTGTTTGCAAGGACGAATGACCTGCTCCGTTTCATCAGCTTCAGGGTGGGCTTCAAGGAGACGAAAAAATCCCACAAAAAAGCCTGCCGAAGCAGGTTTACATAAAATTACTCTATCATCTGATCTGTACCTTCAATTCCAGTCTTCCAAGCGCCAACGTGCTCTCGGAATACAGCTCCATCTCCTCTGTCAATGGAATCCCGTTTACCAGAGTGCCGTTGGAGGAATTTAAGTCTTCCACATAAAATTTCCCATCTCTCTCACTGATCCGGCAATGTCTTGCGGATACCGACTGCTCGTAATCTATGACAATATCTGCTTCCGCCGCTTTCCTTCCGATGGTTACGGCTCCCTCGACAGGCGCCTTGTAGGTTCTGCCCGGATTCTTCACATCGGTCAGGTGAAGCATATATTTCTTCGGTTCTCCTTTCCATATATGGAGGGTTCCCTCTCTCTCTTCTTTCGGCAGGATCAGTGTCGTGTCTATCTCATTAGACGATACCTCCGGTTCCTGCAACAGTCCGCATTCTTCCTGCCACACGGTTTCTTTTGCCTTATCCGTTTTCTTACGATGCCACATATCCCGTTCCTCTTTCTCTAATTGTCTTCCCGGCACGTCCGCTTCGCCGTACTGCGCAGTTCCTCTGCCGCACTCCGAAGATCCTTGGCTGAATCCTTGATCCTTTTCTGGAGCTTCGCGCCCTTACCCAGATATGCGCCGGCATTCTCACCTTTCCATCCGTAGGAAAGATTCTGCATTGTACTGCCTAACTGCCTGTCTGCAAGGTCGGACAGTTTTGCCGATATCTCCTCCAACTGTTCCGCTTTCATCATTGCCATATGTAAATCTGTTTCCATCTGGTTTCTCTCCGCCATCTTCCATTCTCCTTTGCAGCAACCCCCTATAGGACATCCGCAGGAAGCGGATCGGACAGTTCACTTTCCTTACGGTTCTTCTGGGTCAAGCCCGCCATCTGCAGCAGTCTCTCCGGACGGGCTCTCAGTTCCTTCATCATTTCTCGTATCTCCTTCTGATTCTCCCCATACAGGATGCGATAATAATCACCTGCCTCCCCGTTCCAGTAGTAAGATGTCCGTAGGACCACTGTTTCCAGTTCATCCAGTGCTTTCGCAACTTCTCCGATTACGTCCGATGCCTCGGATACCTTATTCACAAACTCCTCCGGAGCCGTCTTTAAACTCATCTTATCATCCGTTTTCATTCCTGCTGCCTCCTATATCCGTATCGTGTTGATAATGGAATGCACCGCATCTTCACAAGATAAATATTCCTTATCCGCATACTGCATACACTCAATCAGTCTCCCGATTACATTCTGTAACTCCTGCATCTTACAGCGATCCTCCTGAATCTGCGCCAGAAATGCTTCGTGGTCATCACCCTCCCACATATTTCCCAGAATCTCCATCTCCCGGAACATGTCTTCCGACCGCTCCTTCACTTTACAGAGCGCACTTACCATATCATTGATATCATTCTGTAAGATAGCCGTATCTACCGTAATTTCCCGAATATCCACTCTAACCTCCATTTATCTGCTCTGCAGCTGCCCGCACCCCGCACAATTCTTTATTCCCGTGCCTGCCATCGCGCACAACTGTCTTCTATCTGATCAGATCGCTCACCTTCTGCACCTGAAATACCCCGATCTCTTTCGGCTGAAAGAAATATATATTCTGCTCAAACTCATTAATAAGCCTGTCTTCACAACTCACATAATTCAAAAGTATCTTGTTAAGCACCTGTAACATCTGCCTTAGAAGCCGCTCCTCCTCCCGCAGCTCTTCCAGATTTGCGGTGAGTCTGCCGGAAAACTCCTGCATACCGGGCAGGACGGATATTGCCGGTATCATACTTTCCAGTTCTTCCACCACACAAGAGAGCGTCCTCACCTGCTTCTCTATCTGATGGCAGCTATTGCCTAAATGCATAATCATCACCTGAAACATCCTAAATGTCCCCTTCCTATATCAGCATCAGTTTACTTCCGGTCTGTATCCGGCATGCCCGCAGCGTCCGACGGCGATCCAGAATGGTGTCATTTCCCCGGTCGCAGAGCATCAACTCTTCCATATTTCCTACGATCCTGGAATGTTCTTTGTAGGCGATCATCGCACTGATCTCCTCTATCACAGCGCCGATCTCTACATTCTGATTCAGGCAAAAATCATATTCCCTGTCCACTGCTGGAACATACACATCCACCATGATCACAGCGTCTCTCCTCCTCTCACCCACTCCGTCAACATTTCTAAGAGAAGTTGCTCCGAATAATGGAATATCTTCATTTCCCCCGCATCCTGAACAAATATCATATCATATACCGGACGTTCTGCCAGCATGATTCTTCTGCCGGGATATCCATGCGAAGCGCTTCGTTTCTCCATGATCGTACGGATGCCGTACTTTCTAAGCTGCTCCCTGCCCTCCGCTGTCCGCAGATCATTCATATCCGCTGTAAGTTCTACCAGTTTCTCATCCTCCGGCAGCATATCGCACACCGGAATCGTATCATAGAGTATATCATCCGCTACATTCTGCATAAGCAGCATACCGCTTTCGCACAGCTGTTTCCATATCTTATGCAAAGATCCGTAACTGCACTTATAATATTTGCCTTTCAGCCCGCCCGGTTCAATCAGCACGGTTTTCTCCCCCGGATAGATACATTTCTCCGGAAAACTGTCATCTACGGCGCAGACGGTGATCACGCTGTCGGCTTCTCTCATGTAACGGAACATCTCCCTGATTTCCGGCATCACCAGATAGCCGTCCTCCGCTGCCTCCAGAAACCCTTTGTTCGTCATTTTAAAAAACTGCTGATACAGCTCCCGCTCATCCGTCCGCACCTCTTCTTCCGGCTTAAAACCATACAACTGACGTATTTCGAGGCTTCCGGCAAGTATCAGGAATTCCTGTTCCGTAAAACAATATCGTCTTTCCATATCTGTCTGCATAGCATACTCTTGTCTACTGCTCATTACCCTAACTCCTTTAACGCCGCCTTATAACTCCTTGACAGTGGCACATCTCTGCCCTCCGCCAGATATATAATATTCTGGGAGAGCACGATCTTCTCGATCTTTCTTGTATTCACGATGAAGCTTCTGTGACATCTCATAAAATGAACCGGCAACTCTTCCTCCAATTTATCTATCGTGCCATAGAAACCGTATTCTTCCCGATCCGTCTGAATATGCAGCTTCTTCTCCCGCGCCTCGAAATAGTAGATCTTATCAAAAGGAATATGCAGTTTCCCCTCTCTTGTCTCCACCACAAAGCTGCTCTGTCCCGTCTCGAAACGCTCCATATATGCCGTCAGAAATTCTTTCATCACTCTGCCTATCTCTTCATCCCCGCATGGTCGAAGTAACAACGACGAAGCCATGATTCCCGGCCGCACATAACTCATGGGCGATATGCTCGTATCTGCAATCAGAAGAAGTGACATCTCTTTATACTTTCTGCGGAAGTCTTCCACGCAGGAAATGTCTCCCTCCCCCGTAATATCCATGCACGCAGTATTGAGTAACGGAGTCATCTCCCCATGCTGTACGGCCTGTTCGCGTGTCTGTGCCGGCATAATATTCCAATATTCGTCACTTAAGTACGCCGCATGGTCTCCTGCTGATTCGCGCAGCTTATCAAGTTCCTTTTTTATCCTGTCGTATATGAGCATTGATATCATATCATTTCCCCGCGGTCAATCTCTCCATAAAGGAACCGCTACCTTCCTCACTGTTTCTTCTTCTGTATACGGCAGCATTGCTATCCCTGCTTTTTCTGCCCTGGTCTGCTCCATATAAGGCACATGGTTGAAATCAAATATCCTCTGTTCGGACACTCTGCCGCCGAAGTGAGCTCCCTTCTTCTGCCTTACAAACAACTCATAGATCCGGTTCCCGATCACAACATTCCGATCCTCCTGCCGCAGACAGCCAAACCAGCATATTCCGTGACGGCTTCCCTTATCCAGCAGATTCTCTATCAACGCGCCCATTTCACCCACGCCGCCCGCGGGTGCATACATATGGTTAATGAATTCGGCAAGATCCTTGATAAAGATATAGATTCTCTCCTGCCGGTTCCCGTCACTTCTCTCCCGGAAAGCCGGTATCAATTCGTCCTTCAGATAGCAGTAACAGGCATCATCCTGCGTAATACACAGAATTTCCATATCGTCACACCATGCACGCAGCTTCGCTGAAAAATCGATCACCGTTATCCTGCCGCCTTTTGCCGCCGCTGAACCGATCAGCACTTTCATGGCATTGGTCTTGCCTGTCCCCTGCCTGCCGCTAAGCAGACAGCAGTATGTCTCATTAAGGTCTACGCCGTATACCTCCACATGCTCCGTCTCATATCCCATGGGAAGATACCGGTCATCCGCCAGCATTTTCCGTACCGCGTCCGTCCCGATAAACTCTTTCCAGATAAAGTTCTTCGGGATTTCCGGAATCCTCTCGGCTCTTTGACCGGTCCACGCTTTCTTCATATCCAGAGCAAGCGTCTCGATTGCACCCGATCGTTCGTAATCGTTTCTTGCGGGCATAGACAACGCCGTTTGAAATTCCAGCAGTGCTTCACCGACTCTGGCAAGTCCCCGCCCTTTCACATTTTTCTCCGGTATTACATCCACGTGCATAGCCCTGTGCACTTCTGCATACCGGAATCTGTCTCCCATCTCCAGTGAAATGACAGTCCTGAAATTATCAGCCATGGAAACGGGAATATCCATTGTGCCGAATCCCGAAGCTGTCAATACCATAAAGATCCCGTATCCCGCGCCGTCCTTAGACAACAGCGTGAACAGATCGTCATATTTATATTCCGTCTTATTCCGAAAACCCGCATAATTATCAATCACGATAAGGACTGCCGGAAGCGCCTCCCTGTGCGCCTTCACATACTGACCGTAGCTGCCGCCGCCGAGCAGTGCTTTCCGCTCTTCCAGTATCCTTGCAAGCATCGATATGAATTTACCCAGCCTGTCGCTCTCGTTCTCCAGGATAATGCCGCCTACATGTGGCGCCTGCCTGAACGCTTCCAGCATACGGCTTCCGAAATCAATGCCGTATAGGTTGACTTCCTCCGGCGTATGGCTGCAGATCATGGAATACATAAAGGTCTGCAGGAATGTGCTCTTGCCGCTGCCCGCCATACCGCACACGGCGATATGCCCATATGCCGCCGGATCAACAATAAGCGGCACCTGCGCCTGATTCACCGGATCATCACAGAGACCCATATATACGCCCAGTCTTCCCTTAGACTCCTTCGCATGCCAAACACCGTCAGCATATGCCGTCGGATGATACCCTTCCAGCTCCTCAAGATACAGCTTGTCCGGCAGTATCGGCAGCCAGAACTGCAGAGGACATTCGCAATTCTCCCGCCGTGCCGTATCCGCCAAGAGTTCCACTACCGCCTCGAGCTGCGACTTTTCTCTCATCTCTGACAGTTTCTTCCTGTCCGCTTCGGTCTTATGCATGATCCTGACGCGGCTTCCGATAAGTGCCGTTCTACCCGTGTAGGAGAGCATCTGCGCAATATCTTTTCTTCCGCAGTCCTCATCCTCATCATATGCTGCCCCGCTGTAGCCTGACTGAAAAGACTCATACAGTTCATCGTTGCCTACCTGAAGACAGCACCGTCCCGTCTGCGTGATATATGCCGCATCCGGTTTATGCAGCATATGCATACTGTCCTGTCTGTCCTGAACACGCAGACAGATCCGGAAGCGTGAATTGCTCCAGATATTGTCATCCACTGTCCCGCCCGGCTTCTGAGTGGCCAGTATGAGGTGCACGCCAAGACTTCTGCCTACTTGCGCTACACTGATCAACTCGCCCATAAAATCCGGTTCTTCCCGCTTTAACTCTGCAAACTCGTCTATGATGATGAACAGATGCGGTACGGGAACCGCCGTCTCTCCATTCTTATACAGTTTCGTATATAAATTGATGTTGTTGACCCCGTACTCGTTAAAAATGCGTTGTCTGCGCCGGTTTTCACTCTTAATGGACACCATTGCACGGCGCACCTGACTGCCGGAAAGATTCGTGATCTGCCCGACCATATGCGGTAAACCGGAAAACAGGTTCGCCATACCGCCGCCTTTATAATCAATGATAAAGAAACACACATCCTCCGGGCTGAAATTGATTGCAAGAGAAAGTATGTAAGTCTGTAAAATCTCCGACTTACCGGAACCGGTCGTTCCTGCCACCAGCCCATGCGGTCCGTGGCATTTCTCATGGACATCCAGATAACACTCTCTTCCTCCTGCCTTCTGTCCGATCAGCGTTTTCATGCTCTCATAAGTCCTGCTCTTACGCCACCTCTGTGCAACGTTCAGCTCCTCAGGCCTGCCGATACCATACATTTCAAAAAATGTCAGATCATCCGGCATCTCTTTCCCCGTCTCTACCTCACTCACACGAATATTGGACAGTCTTCTGGCAAACGTCTCAAGCGTTACTCCCGCGATGATATCCAAACGGATCGTCTGCTTCTTCCTGTCATCATCGCCGATGTGATAGATTCCGGTAAATACCGAGTCATTCTGTATCAAATATTCACAGGCATTGGGAAGCTGTTCGTAGTTATCAGCAAACATTACGGTCGTCAAACCGTACTCTTTCCTTGATTTATATATGTACTTGGAGATCAACTCTCCCTCCAGCATATCCGGGTCCGCAATAAACAGCACATAATATGGCTTCGGCGGTTTCCCGCCCGCTTCTGTGCCCTCGCCGCCTGCCTCCTGTCTTGATCGAAACACTTTGGCAAGCTCATAAAACACATCTCCTGCCTCCTGCCTGTCCCTCGCCACATACCTTATTCTGCGATCCTCTGACCACACATGCGGAAGCCACTTAGCGAAGTTCCATACACTACTGTCATCATAATTCTTCGCATCGTATATAAACGCCATCTTCACATCCGTATAACAGTTATTGGCAGCAATCTGTGCCGCAATCATATGTAGAACGGCTATGGCTCCCTCTTTCTTCTCTCCTCCGAAGACGCCGATCAGCCTGTGTTTTAGAAGATCCACACCCACGGGAACGTCCCGCAGCATGTGATAGTTATCCTGTATGCGCTTCAGTTTTTCTACAAGTGCATCCTCCGACATGGCGATCTTCTTCTCCGGTACGACGATCTGTACCTGAAAAGGAATATCCCCCAGCCCAAGCCGTGCGAAGAGCATATCGTCATGACTGGCATTCCTGCCCCATAGCTGTGCCGATTCCTCCGTATATCCGCAACATTCTTCCGCGGAAGGATACATCTCTGTCAGAGCCGATTTGTTCTTATCATATTTCGCCTTGATCAGTTCGTCGCACTTTACAAGATATCTGCCATATGTCTCACTCCTGCGCCGGTCATCATCTCTGTTCTCCTTCCGGCTGCGCAGAATATACGCCAGAGTCCACGACATTCCGATCACTGCCGATCCTGCCGCCATTGCCAATCCTATGCGCCGAAATACCCCTCTGCTTCCCGTGCCCGCCAGAGTACTGTAAAGCGCAAGACTGCATCCGAGAAACATCGGAAGCGCCATCGCCAGCGTAGGTCCCGCCAGCATGCCAAGAGACTGCCTGTTCCTCTCCGGGGCAGCAGGCGGTGCTTCAATCTCTATAACATCATTTTCCAGACTGCAGATCTTCCTCGGCGCGCGGTGAAAGAATACTGACTCTGCGTTCTGGGCGTATTTCTCATGCGGTTTGCGGTTTTCCTGTTCCTCTTTTTCATTCTCCTTCGGACAAAAAGGAGTCAGGACACCCTTTTTCAAACTGAGTCCTTCCACACCTTCGTTGATTGCAAGAACATTCTCAAGAAACACCATGCGTAGCCCGAAGATATCAATGCGATCCCCGAAGGACAATTTCCAACTGCCGGCAATCCGCACGGAATTTATGAAAATGCCGTTAGCGCTTGTATCCTCTACAATATATCCCGCGTCGTTCTTCCTGATTACTCCATGCTCTCCGGAGATCAGATCAAGGATTTCGTAACGGATATCGCTGTCCTCATTCTGACCGATCCGAATAACGTCAAGGTCTGTGATATCATATTTCTTATATACGATAAATGAATCCTTCACTTCTTTAGCGATGATATTCAGTATCTGGCCCTCCGGCAGAGTCAGCGTGAGAAGATCGCCGTTTTGCAATGGCTGTCCGGAATAGCTCTTTTGTGATACCGTATAGGCAAGATAGAAATTCCTCCTGCGTATATACCACTGTCCTCCTATGATCTCTAAAGGTATGACGATGTCCCGCGGCAATGCGAAATTTGATTTACTGACGGTAATCGAACTGTCAGCATTATCTATTGCAGGCAAAAGAAATTCCTTAAATGCATTGATGCTGTAAACGGATAATATGAAACTCATGATGTCCTCTCATTTACACTATTTTCTACAGATATGGCTCCTTACGGAGACATTTCTGTTATTATAACATCTTATTGCATCAAAGCATACCTTATCTAATGTCATCTCATAAATTTCCCATGGTCATTCGGTCCATGCACCTTATCATTTATATCATGTTAGCACAATCATTTTCTTAGATGCATGTTATCCGACAGTTAACCTGTTTGTGGGGATGAATGACATGATGGGGTGAGCAAGTCCGCAACAAAAAGTCTCAACAAAAAACTCTCAGCGTTCATTACCGAGAGTTTTATACACAATTATCAAACAATATTTTTTTCAAAAG
>JAAUZY010000072.1 GCA_014804355.1 Lachnospiraceae bacterium | reverse complement strand
TATGTAGTTGTCATAAGGACCGTTGGAAAACGCCGGCACTTAGCGAGGTTTAAAGTTGCGAAGCAACTTTCGAGCTTAGTACCGTTGCGTTTGGAACCGAGCGGAAGCGCGTCCTTAGGATAACTGCATACTGTCCGGCGCGTCCGTCTTATCTACCCCACATTATTTCGTAGCAAAAATCAGCGCAACGGTTTATCGTACATTTTTCCGTATCATAACAAATAATTAATACTTTACATCAACACATATCCTCTTTATAATATAGATATATAATACAGCAAACAACTTTACATCTATGAAGGAGGTCGAAAGTAACCACCATGGAAATCGAACGCAAATTCACAGTCAAAAAACTCCCTGAGAATCTAAGTCAATACCCCTGCCACATCATCGAGCAGGCCTATTTAAACACTGACCCTGTTGTCAGAATCCGCAGACAGGACGATGACTACTATCTGACTTATAAGGGCAAAGGCCTGATGGCACGGGAAGAGTACAATCTCCCGCTTAATGAGCCTTCCTACTATCACCTGCGTGATAAAGCCGACGGAAATGTGATTTCTAAGAAACGGTATGTCATACCGATTGACAATCCGACATTTATGTCAGACTGCATAGAAAATATTGACCAGATTAGTCTATGTGTAGAATTGGACATTTTTGAGGCACCCTTCGCCCCTCTGGTGATCGCCGAGGTTGAATTCCCCTCGGAAGAAACAGCGAACGCATTTATTCCTCTTGACTGGTTTGATCAAGACGTAACAAATGATCCGTCCTACCATAATTCCAACTTGAGCCGGTTTCCGCTTTTCCCGCAACCGTAAATTTCCGCCTGTGCACTCCCACATACGAACGCTGACAGTCTCACAAGAAGACTGCCAGCGCTATATTTAATCTATTTGCGTGTTCTGCCGTACAACTTCGTCATATCCAGAATGCGCTCTGCCAGCTCGTCCGTAAACTGCCCCGGCAGCATTCTCCACTTCCAGTTGATGCCCAGAGTGGACGGAATATTGATTCTCGCCTCGGCGCCCAGTCCCAGATAGTCCTGCATCGGAATGATACAGGTCTCGGATACGCTCGCCATTGCTGCTCTGATGAACTCCCACTGAATATCTTTATTGGAACGTATATTCAAATATTTCTTTGCAAAAGCCTTATCCCTACGGTTAAGCTGTCCGTACCAGCCAAGCGTCGTGTCATTGTCATGAGTTCCCGTATAAACAATGCTGTTCGCCGTATAATTTTGAGGCAGATAATCGCTCTCTTCCCTCGAATCAAAAGCAAACTGCAAAATCTTCATGCCCGGATAGCCGGTTCTTTTCACCAGTTTAATGACTGATTTGGTCAAAAAACCAAGATCCTCTGCAATTACTGCCCTTTGGCCCAGCTTTGCCTTCATCGTCTTAAAGATCTCATAACCCGGTCCCTTCTCCCAATGTCCAAACTCCGCCGTTTCGTCGCCGAAGGGAATAGAATAATACTCGTCAAACCCTCGGAAATGATCGATACGCACCACATCATAGAGTTCGTAACAGTAAGCGATGCGCTTCATCCACCATGCATAACCTGTCTCCTTATGATAATCCCAACGGTACAGCGGATTTCCCCACAACTGCCCCGTAGCTGAGAAGGAATCCGGCGGGCAGCCCGCTACAGCAATCGGAGTCAGCGTATCATCCAGTTGGAATAACTCCGGATTCGCCCATGTGTCCGCGCTGTCGAAAGCCACATAGATCGGAATGTCGCCGATAATCTGTATGTTCTTGCTGTTCGCATATTCTTTTAATGCAAACCACTGCTTTGCAAACAAATACTGCTGGAACTGGTAGAATGCCACTTCCTCGGCATATTTCTCACGATAAGACTTCATCGCCGCACTCTTACGCAGCTTGATATCCTCGTCCCACTCGCTCCAGCTTCTCCCGTCAAAGGAATTTTTGACAGCCATATAGAGCGCGTAATCATCCAGCCAGTAACTGTTATCCTGCACATATTTCTGAAAATCCGCCTCTTTCTCAATATGGCTGTTGTGAAAAGCGGTCTTAAGCACCTTAAATCTGGAAAGATATATTTTCTCATAATCAATATATTCGTCATTATCGCCGAAATCACACTGATCGCAGTCCGCTTCAGTCAGATATCCGTCCTCGATCAACGTCTCCAGATCAATATAGTAAGGATTTCCCGCAAAAGTCGAAAAAGACTGGTAAGGTGAGTCCCCGTATCCTGTCGGTCCAAGCGGCAGGATCTGCCAGTAAGACTGCCCTGCTTTCTCTAATGAATCGATAAAAGTATATGCCTGTTTAGAAAAAGTACCGATCCCGTACTTCGACGGAATGGAAGATACAGGCAGTAATATCCCGCTTTTTCTCATGTTCTTAAATCCTTTCGTGTATTTAGTTTACATAACATGCATTTTCTATCCTAATATATGGAAGCTACTTTTTTATTTTACACTTTCCGCTGCAATCTATCAAGAAAATATTATTCATCGGCAGGTGGCAATAACCTCTTTACTGCTTTTGCCCCACTACTTCCCGAAGCGTTTTCTTAAACTGTTCAAATACAATGGGTTTGGCGACATGCGCATTCATTCCGGAATCTATAGCCGCCCTGACATCGTCTACAAAAGCGTTTGCGGACATGGCGATAATCGGGATCGTCCTCGCCGAAGGATGTGCGCTTGCACGAATCGCTCTGGTTGCTTCATAACCGTTCATGACAGGCATCTGTATATCCATCAGAATAAGATCATACTTATCCGTAGGAGCATTTACAAACTCGTCCACCGCTATGCGCCCATTCTCCGCAATATCGCACTCTGCCCCCAGCGTACCCAGAAGCTTCTTCAATACCAGCTGGTTAATATCAATATCCTCAACCACAAGGACATATTTGCCTGCCAGCAGACTCTTGTCACTATCAGTCAAAATTTTCTTATGTTCCGAGCCCGGCATCCTCTGGATCGCATCTTTGAAATTACTCATAAAGAACGGCTTCTGCAGGAAATGCTCCACTCCGATCTCTAAGGCCTCCTGCTCAATCTCCACCCAATCATAGGCTGTAAACAGAAGGATCGGTATTTTATTCGAATAATTCTCCCGAATCAGCCTCGCCGTCGCCATCCCGTCAAGATCCGGCATCTTCCAATCCAGCAGAATCAGATCATAAGGTTTTCCTGCCTCCTGCGCGCTCCGAATCATTTCAATCACTTTGGAGCCGCCGGTCGCATATTGTACTTCCACACCCGTTCCCGCCATCTTTTTTACAATATCGCGACAGACGTCCTCATCATCATCCGCAACGATCATATGCGTTATGCTGTGCTTATTCCAGAATTTGGGATCGTCCTCCTTGTTCTGGCTTCGCAGCTCCAGCTCCACTATGAAGGTAGTCCCCTCACCCAATCTGCTCTTCACTTCAATGGAACCATGCATAAGCTCCACCAGACTCTTCGTGATCGCCATACCAAGGCCCGTGCCCTGAGCCTGATTCCACGCCGTATTCTGTTCACGGCTGAAAGGCTCGAATATTACCTTCTGATATTCCTCACTCATTCCCTGACCGTTATCGCTGACGGTAAACCGGATGCGGCTATAGCTTGCATCTACCTGAGGCAGTTCGTCCACCGTCATCTTGATATTACCGCCAAACTGAGTATACTTTACCGAATTTGACAATATATTGATCAAAATCTGATTGATCCGCAGCTTATCACCCAACAAATGCTCGTTGTGTAAAGATATGGTGGATATCTCAAACTTCTGCTCCTTTGCGTTAGCCTGCGGCCGGATGATCGTGTTGATCTCATCAATAATCTCCGCCAGATTCAATTCCGTGATATTCAGAACCGCACCGCCGCTTTCGATCTTATTCATGTCAAGCACATCGTTAATCAGTCCCAGCAGATGATCGCTGGCGGCCGATATCTTCTGGGTGTACTCCCGCACATGTTCCGGATTGTCCGCTTCTTCCTGCAGCAGAGGAATAAAACCCATGATCGCATTCATAGGTGTACGAATGTCATGGCTGACATTACCCAGAAAAGCACTCTTTGCCTTATTTGCCGTCTGCGCCATATGTAATGCTTCGGATAGAGTATTCTCAATCTGTTTCTCTTTGGTTCGGTCCGAAATATAAATAACGACCTTCTTGATTCCCTGTACCAGCACGCAATATACACTTTCGCGGAACCATTTACGCTCACCTGTTTTCCGATGAATCCGCTCGGTCTCCATAGGCTCCAGCGCCATTCCGGGCTCCAGTGCGGACAGACCTTCCCAGCCGATCTCGCCCCCTGTAATATATTCGGCATGACCGATCTGATTTACATCATCCACTATGACCTTCCACGGAATACCCAGCACTCGTTCAATATTGGAACTGACAAATTCAGCCTTTTTCCCTTTCGCGTCGAGCATCATATAGACATCGTCAATATTATCAGACAGGAAGGTGGAAAAGATCTCAAACATCTGTTCCTGATACCGTATCTCCTGATTTTTCTCCGCCAGTTTCTGCTCATCCTTCAATTTCTGTGCGGTATAATCAATCAGAAAACGCTGATAATACAGTTCGCCGCCTTCCTCAACGAGTTTAATATTTCCCAGAATATGCAGTTCCTTCCCATCCTTATGCCGTACGCGGTACTCTGCATTGACGCTGTCTCCTGCTTTTTTCAGGGAGTTGATACATTCCCTGAGTGTCTCCTTATCCTCGTCCACAACCGTTCCGGCAATCAGGTCAAAGTCATCCGCCGCCAAGTCCTCCAGTGACTCATAGTCCAGAAGCCTTAAAGCCGCCTGATTAATGCTGATCAGATGCGTTCCGTCGATACTATGGCACATTACGCCGCAGTCCATCGTGGCAAAAAGCATTTCCAAAACCCGCTTTTTCTCAATAATCTCCTGCTCGTAGGCCTGTTCCTTCGTCACATCGACCGCTATGCCTACAGTTCCCATGACACTCCCATCAAGGTCATACAGTGGGGATTTATAGGTTGTCAGCGTCCTGTCGCCTTCACCTGTCAGGATATGCTCTTCGGAGACACAAGTCTGTCTCTTTCGCATAACTTCCAGTTCCGACTCGATACAGGCCGGATCGTCCTGCTCCACATCCCAGATGTAAGCATGCCTGCGTCCCTGCACCTGCTCTCTTGTTTTATTGACCACCTTGCAGAAGCTCTCGTTTACGATTTCATGAACGCCTTCTTTGTCTTTGAACCAGATCAGATTCGGCGAACTGTTTATGCTAAGCTCCATAAACTGATCGGACTGCCACAGATCCTTTTTCAGTTTATAGTTCCGCTGCCATTTCCGCATGCGGAATCTAAGTTCCCTCTCTGATAAGGGGCGCAACCACATATCCTCAATCTCAGGCAGATCCTCCGGCAAAGCCATAACCTGTTCCCTGTCGGCAAGTATAATCAGCTCAGCCTCCTTTTTCTTGTGCGTCGTAAGGATTTGCAGCGTTTTCGACACATCCTCTCCCTGCAGATCAACAAACAGCACATCCGCCTGCGCGATCATCTCTGTTTCCGGCACATCGCTTTCCCAAAACGAGTGCGTAAAATGGGCAAACGGCTTCATTTTTTTAATGGATTCAAATATGACATTATGATCGCCGATAAGGTAAAATTGAATATGGCAATGATACATGACGTTCCCTCCATACTCCGCCGGATGAGTCCGGCAGAGCGTGTTACATAATCAGAGTAACATTAGTAAAATTTTAAGACTCCTGTGCCTCCGGAAGCTCCCGATACATCTCATAGATCATGTCCTCCACAGAGAAAAAGCTTTCCAGTAACTGCGGATTAAAGACTCCGCATTCTCCGTTACGAATCATCTCTAATACCTGCTCTCTGGGATACGACGGTTTGTAGACCCGTTTGCAATTCAAGGCATCGTAAACATCCGCCAGAGAGACCACCTGTGCCCATGGCGAAATTTCATCTCCTTTAAGCCCGTCCGGATAACCTCCACCATCCCAGCGCTCGTGATGATGTCTGGCGATATCACAGGCATACTCATAGATATTACTGTCACGCATCTGCGGGATACTCTCCAGAAGAGCCACGCCGTTTACGGTATGCTCCTTCATAACCGCATACTCCTCTGCAGTCAGTTTCCCCGGCTTTGTCAACACGGCATCCGGAATCGTAATCTTTCCCACGTCATGCATCACGGCAGCAAGCGCGATGCTGTCAATTTCTTTGTCATCCAGATTTTCCCCGAAAACGGTGTTCTCCAGCAGCAGCCTTGTAATCTGGCTGATGCGCTTTACATGACCGCCGGACTCCTCATTCCGAAACTCAATGACGGTAGCCAGCGCCTCGATCATTCCCTGATTAAGATCTATAATCCTTTGCGCCTGTTCCAACAACTCAAGTCCCTGATTTACCACCACTGTTTTTAAGTGTTTTCGCGCCTCGAACAGCTCGACAATGGACAGCACACGTCTGACTACCATATAGGACACCACGGGCTTGCTGATGAAATCCATAACACCCAGCTCGTATGCCTCCTTCATCACAGCCGCACTGGTGTCCGCCGTGATGATAAACACGGGGATCTTTTCTATTACTCCCATTCTCTTGAGGTGCCTGAGTACTTCGATACCGTTCATTCCGGGCATCATCACATCCAGAAGAATCGCACATAATTTGTTCTCTTCCATCAAAATCTGCGACATCCCATCATTTCCGTTTTCCGCCTCTATGACCGTATAATATGTTGAAAACAACTTTCCTAATATCTTGCGATTGACAGGATCGTCATCCACGATCAGAATCTTGTCTGCCCCTATATCAGTTATCCGGTTGTTATATTTTGTTTCCATGCAAGTAATATCCTTTCTCCTATAGTAATCTTTATATTCCTATATTTACGTACTCATGTGCCGCTTAATGCAATCCATAATCTCATTCTGGGCGGGCAGGACCCGCTCATATTCCTTCCCGGCCTCCTTCGGGCGGCCACCGCGCAGAAGCTCCAGCATCTGCACATATCCTGTAAACAGCGTAGTCATTGCCAGATTGCCGGTAAGGCCCTTTAACGCATGTACCCGCTCAGTAAGCGTATCTACGTTGTCCGCGTCAAAATCTGCCAGTTCAATCGGATTACCGTTAACCGAGTCAATAAACATGCCCAGCATCATTTCATACAATGGCGCATCGTCCATCACTCGCTCCAGACCCTCGTCCACATTCACTCCCAGATCTTTTAATTCTTCAAACAAACTCACGATTCATCCTCCCTTTCACTCGTTTCCTGTTGTTTTCGCTTATCAAATACCTGTTCTATGGTATCCTTCAGCTTATCCAGCTGGATCGGCTTGGCAATATGCGCATCCATCCCTGACTCAATGGCCTCCCGGATATCATCGACAAACGCGTTGGCGGTCATGGCGATGATCGGCAGCGTTTTTGCCGAAGGATGACCGCTGCCACGAATAGCTTTTGTGGCCGCATAACCGTCTAAGACAGGCATTTGTACATCCATAAGAATCAGATCGAAGGTGCCGGGCGCAGAACCCGTAAACAGCTCCAGCGCCTCCTGTCCGTTACAGGCTGTGTCGCAGACTGCCCCTAACGAACTTAAGATTTTAACCAGAACAAGCCGGTTCGGCTCAATATCATCCACCACAAGAACATGTTTTCCCTTTACTACCGCGCTGTCATTTCCCGACTTGACCTTTTTCTGACTGCCCATAGCCCTGCGGATCACTTCCTTGAAAGTCGTAATAAAGAAGGGTTTGGGCATGAAATGATCCACGCCGATCTCCTCGGCTTCCTTCTCGATCTCTCCCCAGTCGTAGGCTGTGAAAATCAGGATCGGAATTTTCTCCGAATAGCCACTGCGGATCAGCCGCGCTGTTCCCAATCCATCCAGATTCGGCATCTTCCAATCCAGAAGAATCAGATTATAGGGGGCTCCCTTTTCACGGGCATCGCGCATCATCTGCACTGCTTTCTCGCCGTCGGTAGCATACTCTACGATAACACCGGTTTGCTCCATGGCTTTGACCACGTTAAGACAAATCGTCTCGTCATCATCCGCCACTATCATTTTGTTGATGTTATGGCGGGTCCAGAATTTGGGATCATCGTCCTTCTCACTTATGTACAGCTCCAATTCTACGGTAAACACACTGCCCTTACCGAGTTCACTCTGCACCGTGATCGTTCCTCCCATCAGATCAACCAGACTCTTAGTGATCGCCATACCCAGACCCGTGCCCTGAATCCGGCTAATGATCTCCGTATTCTCTCTTGTAAAGGGATCAAAAATCACCTTCAAATATTCTTCGCTCATTCCCATGCCGTTATCGCTGATCGTAAACCGTATACGGCTGTACTTATCATCCACCTGCGGCAATTCATCCAGACGCATCTGAATGGTTCCGCTCTCCGGCGTATACTTTACGGAATTGGATAATAGATTAATAAGGATCTGATTGATCCGCAGCTTATCCGCCTGCAGATGTTCATGAATGACGGAGGACGAGAAAATTTCAAAGGTCTGGTCCTTCGCCTTCGTCTGCGGACGGATAATCGTGTTGATCTCGTCGATGATATCGGCAAGATTCACATCCGAGAGATTCAACGTCGCACTACCTGTCTCAATCTTATTCATATCCAGCACATCATTGATAAGTCCCAGCAGATGCTGGCTGGCGGCATCGATCTGCTGCACGTATTCCCGCACATGATCGGGATTATCCGCTTCATCCTGCAACAACGCAACAAACCCTGTAATTGCGTTCATGGGAGTTCGGATGTCATGACTGACGTTGCTGAGGAAAGCACTCTTGGCGTCATTTGCCACCTGCGCAATCCGCAGCGCCTCCGCCAGAGCATCCTGAACGGCACGATCCTCGGTTCGGTCGGAAATGTAAATAATGATCTTACGTTCATCCTGTACCAGCGTACAGTACACACTGATCTGGAAATATCTATGTTCATCGGTTTCAGGATTACTCCATTCTTCCGACATTGTCCTCAGTGACGTGTCCGGTTTCATCCGATACATTTCATCAAAATCAAGCGTTTTCCCGAATGCGTCCACGGCTCCGGACAGAAACTGCGACCCGACGGTAATATTTTGTACGGTAATACCCAGAATTCTCTCCGCATTGGGGCTTATGTACTCGACCTGTTTGTCCTCCGCATCGACCATCATGTATATATCATCCGTATTATTAGCCAGATATGTCGCGAAAATATCAAAAAGCTGCTCCTGATACGCAATCTCCAAATCTCTTTCCCTGATATCCATGCCGGTGCGCCAGATCAAAAGGACAAACACGGCACAGATGACCAATACGGTAAAAAGGATTCCGACCGCTATCTTGGAATCCAGCAGGATCGCATCCGCCTCCGCTGTGATCGCATTCTCCCGCACAACTGAAACCAGATACCACCCCTCAGTATTTTCTATCGGAACATAGGTATAGACAAACGACTCTCCGTCCCCGACAAATATAATACTGTCCGTTTCTCCGTTATCCAGTGCCCTGATAAAATCGTCGATCTTCTCCTGATCGTCATTATGTCCTGCCAATATTTCAAGAATATTGGCATAGAGATGATCTCCCAGCATTCCGACAGATCTTATGAGAATATCTCCCTCACGATTTACCACATAGGCAAGCCCCTGATCATTATAAAAAGAAAGGGAAAAATCCTCTGAAATCTTACTGCAGTCATAACTTTTCTGAATCACTCCGCGGGCACCGTCGGCAAAAGTAAAACATTCATAGTAGCCCAGTCTCATATCGTCAGCATATAGTCCTGTACCCGGCTCCCGTACGCCTCTTCCGGAAAGCCCCCGATAGAGCTTCAGTTCCTCATTTTCCAGCTGATTGACTTCATATGACCCATTGCTGTAGAAGCTTCCCGTCTCCAGATTGAAAACCAGATAAAGGGCATTCACCTCATCGAATATATGCAGCCACCGCCGGATGCTTTCGGTATCATCGGAATCTCCCTGTGCAAGATACTCCGCATAGCTATGGATACGCTCCAGATCCTGCGCAAGAAAATTATCGAACGCCTGCTGTTGCTGCATCGTTACGGTTAAGACATTGTGGACGGCCTGTTCCATCAGGCTCGTCCGCAAGGTTGAGATATAGTGAATTCCTCCCCACAGAATGGCTCCCATACAGATTACGCACAGAAAACTACACCACGTTCTCAGGTTTTGTTGCATTTTCTTAAACATTTCTCTCACCTTTTTCAGTCAGTGGACATGATTCAAGTTCCCAGAAATTTTTTCAGTACGGATATGAAGATGTCCATATCAAGAGGTTTTGCGATATGGGCGTTCATTCCGTTCATCAATGCCGCCTCCTTATCCTCCTCCAGCGCATTGGCCGTCATGGCAATGATAGGCAGATTCTGCACGTCTTTTCTGGGAAGTCTGCGGATGGTTCTGGTTGCTTCATAGCCGTCCATAATAGGCATCTGTACATCCATTAAGATCGCGTCATAATAATTTTCTTCCGCCTTCTCCATGATCGCCACCGCATCTGTCCCATCCGGCGCCGTATCCACAAGGAAACCGGACTCTTCCAGAATCATCTGTGCGATCTCGCGGTTCATCTCGATATCCTCTACCAGAAGAATACGTTTTCCGCCAAAATCAGCCAGCGTCCATTCCGGAACTTCCTCCTGTTTCTCCAACATATTGTTCGCGGCAAGTAATACCGTTTTCAGATCGGACATAAACATAGGTTTCGCACAGAAAGCGGTAACTCCCGCTGCCTTGGCTTCTTCCGCAATATCCGTCCAGTCATAAGCCGTCAGAATGATAATAGGCGCCTCCTTGCCGACTGTATCTCGGATCTTTCTGGCAGTTTCCAGACCGCTGAATCCCGGCATCTGCCAGTCAATAATGAAGGTATGGTAAGGATCGCCCTCCTCACGTGCGGTCTTTGCACGATATACAGCCTCTCTGCCGGAGGTCGTCCACTCGGGGCGCAGTCCGATCTGCTTTAACATCCTGCTGACGCTGTCGCAGACATTGAGATCGTCATCCACAACCAGTGCCCGCAGACCTTCCAGTTCTTTGATCTGTTTCGCGGTTTGTTCCACATCCTGCAGTTTTAATCCGAATTCTACCGTAAATGTGCTGCCCTTGCCCATTTCGCTCTCGACACTGATGGTGCCGTTCATCATCTCAACGATGTTCTTGGTAATGGCCATGCCCAGTCCGGTTCCCTGAATACCGCTCTGTGTCACGGTGGACTCCCGCTCAAAAGGTTCAAAGATATGTTCCACAAAGCTCGGCGACATTCCGATGCCGTTATCCTTGACGATAAATGTATAATCGCCATATCCGTGCCGGAATGTGCCCTTCTGCATGATACGGAAGGAGACCGTGCCGCCGGCAGGCGTATACTTCACCGCATTGCTTAACAGATTGATAAATACTTGATTTAACTTCAAGGGATCTGCAATAACATCCTCGTTAGTGACTTCAAAGGTATCGATAAATAGCTCAAGCTGCTTTGCCTTAACCTGCGGCTGGATAATATTTACCAGATTATGTATCAACTCGGAAATATTGCACTCCTGCTCTTTGATCTGAACCTTGCCGCTCTCGATCCTGCTCATGTCGAGAACGTCGTTGATCAGGCTTAAAAGATGGTTGCTGGAGGACAGAACCTTCTGCAGACAATCCATAACCTGATCTTTGTTGTCAATATGGCTGACGGCAATGGTAGAGAATCCTATGATGGCATTCATGGGCGTACGGATATCGTGGGACATATTGGACAAAAAGGTGGTCTTAGCCCTGTTTGCATGCTGTGCCTGCATCAGCGCATCCTGAAGTGCCTGCGTCTGTTCTCTCTGTTTCCTGACTTGTTCCGTGATATCCTTAGACAGTACCATAACCATAATGTCGCCCGTATCCTCATCCCTGGTCATGACAAAGGACTGACGCACACAGATCTGATTCTGTTCGGAATCTCCTATCCAATACTCAGCGACTACTTCTCTTTCGCCCTGTTCATAACTTCCGATCAGATTCTCTGTATTTACAATGGCAGTATAATCTTTCATGGATTCCGCCAAAACAAACTGTTTCCATTTTTCAAAATACTCCGAAGCCTTACACGGCGCTGTCAGGCCTACCTGTTCAAGGAACGCAAGCCTACGCCCGTCTATGTCGCCGATAATATCCTGCTCAATAAGATCCTGCGTCAGATTAAACTCAAAATTGCAGAAAGAATTGGACATAATCGCTATCTGGTACTGTCTCTCTTTACGGTTTGCAAGCGCCCTTTCCGCCTGGATACGCAGCTCTTTTTCTTTTAATTCCGTTACATTCTGACGGATAAATAAAATTTTGGAAACCTTACTGCCATTTCTTTCCAGACAAATGAGATTCATGTGTTCCCAATCTGTTCGTCCGTCTTTTATTACATGGCGTTCATACCGCAGATCGTTCTGCCCGGACATAGCCGTGATAATGGCATCTTTATTTATAAAATCAAAAAATTCCTGCCGGACGCTCTCTTCCAGATCGCCGGCCAGATAGCTTATGAGAGCCTGATACTCTCCGCTTTCTGCAATTCCCGCGTCCTCAGGCTTCGTGCCTGCCAGATACTGATAGGTTCCCTCTTCCATATCGACCATCGCAAACCGGGAAAACAGTGTGGTGACACCGCCTATAATATACCCCATCTCCCGGTTTTCCTTCTCCAGCTCTTTCTGTTTATGTCCGCCGCGAATGAGAATGAGAATAATGTAGAAAACAAACAGAACGATCAGCATGACCTCCAGTTGGATGCCCACAAGGTTTTCTTCCGCAATCATGCGCTGTGTAACATTCTGAGGAAATGTCTGCACAAAAACATATTGATTGTGCGGCAGATACGTGACACAGATATTGTCCGTCTTGCCGGAGGAATCACATACAAAAGCTCCTTCTCCGCCGTTTTCAAAAACCTGCCCGACCTGATCGGCAACAGACTGATCAATCACCTCTGCCTCTGTCAGCGCATCGAGAAGATGGCTTTCATAAATCTCACCGTCAGAGCTGGCAATGACTCTGCCGTCCGGCGTACACAGGAATACATGTGCTTCCTCTCCGAAATACGTGGTGCTGAGCATGCTTTTCAAATACTCTTCAGCCAGAAAGACACCCCGCAGCACCCCGATGATCTCGCCGTCGAATCTGACAGGCGCATAAAAACATGCCATTGTCTCGTCAAAAAAGTAGGGATCAAATATAACCTGAATGCCGCTGTTTCCATCTATGCCGTCAGTATAAAAGCGCCGCCCCGTCACATCGGAGGTCTGTCCGTCGGAGGTATAATCCACACCGTTAATATCCGTGAATAAAATGGCATCGAATTGGGAATTTTCCTCCATCTTTGCAAGCATCTGCGCAGTGACCACAGGTTCATCCAGACCTTCTCCCACAAAGTACGCATAGGTTCTGATCCAGCCCAAAGCATTATTCAGTTCGTCATCGATCTGTTCGGACTTCATCCGCGCGGAGTCCGCCGCGTAATCTCTGTTCTGTTTCTCTGTCCGGCTGCTGTTCTGTGCCGTAAACCAGAAAAACAAAAGGATGATGGCTATAAAAAGAAAAACAGCATAAATAATCTCCTGCAGTGACTTTTTCTTTTTCATATTTTGACTCCTCGTATATCTTTTTTAATCGCATGACTCTGTATTTCGCGCTGCCGGTGATACCGACAGGGGTTTCATCTTATTAAATAAGTATATCAGTCCGGCAAATAAAAGACAACTTTTGTTTTCGCTTCCCAAATGACAATTTCAACGGCTGTTACTGTCCACTCCGCGACAAGTAATCATCGGATTTCATTGCATGGATCAACTGATTAATCTCCTTTGCCTGCATTTCCTGTCGTCTGTGGAAATACCAGAAAACAAATCCATCAGTGACCAGAAAAATCACTGTAAAAGAAACTAATGTAAGAATATCCATACTATCCCAAATAAACAGGCGGTAGACAAATAACGACAATAAATATAAAACCGCCGATTCTGTTATACAGTAATGGCTCCATTTCCGAAATTCTATTTTACCAATAATCAGGTCTATAAACTGGCATGCTACCAGCCACACAAATAGTACCGGCAAAAAAAGAGACACCCCATCACCCCACAACAGATTAAGTCCCCAGTCTCCAATCACAATCAGGGTGAAGCAGATGCAGATGGAAGGAATGCGCGTAAATAAAAGGTTTTTCATAAATTTTCTCCTTTCAGCTTATTTTTCAAGGCTTCGATATAATTACGGGTAACGACCAGAGTTTCACCATTTTCCAGCAAAGCCTCCAAGCGGTGATTATACATTGGACGTACACTCTTCAAAAAATTGGTATTGATGATGCAGTTTTTGCTGATCCGTATAAAAGAGGTATGAACCAGTTTTTCTTCCAGCACAGCCAGCGTATTCCGGCAGAAATAAACCTCTTTTTCCAGATAAAGAAAGGTCTTTCCATCAACAGAGTCTATAAAATAAATCTGCTCCAGAGGAAGATGAAATTCCTTTTCTTCCTGATAGGCGGTGATAGAAAAACTATGCTGACGGATCAGTGCGATCAAGCGCTGGATTCTTAAGTCCATATGGGCACAATTAATGATGATCTCTGTTTCAGGAATGTCAAGGTCCTGATGTATCGTCAGTTTCATTTAAACTTCTCCTTACTTTATAATTTTCGAAAGCTTTCCATCTCAGTATAGTGTAGACAGAAACAAAAACAATACCCCGGCAGGCAAGATGCCCTGTGCCGGGGTGAAATACCCAAATTACAGATTTTATATGGATTATAAAGACCTGTCATCCTTTTTTCGGAGTAACTGAGAAGTATCCAACGTCTGTTCCGACTGCTCCTTCTTTTTTGATTTCTTTGGCTCTTTTCTCTTTTTCTCCGATTTTTTCAAAGAATCTTTGTCCGTTATATCTTCTGTTGTCACATCTTCGTTTAACGCATATGACGTACCCGGCAGGTTATCTTCTACCGTCCTCTCCCGCTTTGCGCTTCTTCCGCGAAGCCCTCCCTGCACGATTTTCGGCACAAACTGGAACCGCCGCATTGCCACATCCGCAACAAACAGGAAGATGGCAAGGAAAAGCAACCAGTTTGTCAGGTCGTAACTCTCTCTTGCTCCCGTAGAGATCCGGTTAAAGACGGTATCCTGCTCTGTAATGATCCGGCCGTATTGCTCCACAAACTTCAAATAGGAATCCGTACTTACATCGAATTTATACTCATCCGAAAACTGTACTGCTGCTGCCGTTGTCAAGAAGCTACGCATTTCCCCGTCCACACTGCGGCGTATATTGAAGTGATATAATCCGTTCTGAGGTGTGGAAATCTGTGCTGTATATTTCCCCGGTGCCGTGGCATGAAGCTTCTCCTCCGTGGATTCCCCCTCCGGATCAATGACCGTCACCAGAATCTCCGTGCCGCCTGCATAATCATCCGTCTGATAAGTGACTTCTGTCCGTTCTCCCACTGTCACCACATCCACTCTGTCCTCACCCATGTCAACATTTCCGGTGGCATAATCCACGATCCGCTTCCACATCCGGACATAGTCGTCTTCGCCTGAGAAGGCGCTGCTCCACTTACCGGTAACATCGCTGTTCCATGCAACCGTCCTGCCCAGTCCGTACTGCCATACCGTAAGGATCGGATTTTCTTTGTTATCAGATACGATAACTGGAACGGAGGCTGTCTTGGGGGTTGCCGCAATATATCCGTAGAGCACCGGCCAGCCATCGGTAAAGAGATTGTGGGTCAGCTCATGGTTCTCCTGCACCTTCAGCGAAAATACACCGTTTTGAATGTAACTGTCACTTCCCAGAAAAACCTCTCGGGCAAAGATTTTGGGTATATCACCGGCAAGATCCGAATAATAATATCTGCCGCCGCAGCTGTCGGCCAGCTTTTCAAGGAGCTGCGTATCAGAAAAACTTCCGACTGCCACAGTAGAGAGCGTAATCCCCTCCGCCTTGTAAGCATCGATCGCATCCTGGAAATCGGTTGTCTCTCCCATACCATCCGTCAAAAGCACTACATGCTTAATGGCTGCCTCACTTTCCGAAACTGCCTCACACGCTTCCAGAAGAGCCGGCTTAATGGTAGTTCCTCCGCCCTCGCTGATGTGCATGATCTTATCCTTGATGACGGCTTTATCATCCGCCGTGGTAAGCTCCACCTGCCACTCATACTGATCACTAAAAGTCAGAACACCCACATAATCCGAATCTCTCAGATTATCCACTGCCACGGCAGCCGCCTTGATGGCGAGATCCAGATTGCTGCCGCCGGAATCTTTGACCTCACTGACCATACTGCCAGAATGATCGATGACCATAACCATAGCCATGGAGGGGATCTCATTGATACTCCTCGGCTGCATATCTACCGGAAGCACCGTCTCAAGCACCGTATCCCGGTATCCTCCCAGTGCGAAGCTGTCCTCACCGCCACAGCAGATAAACCCGCACCCGTAATCCTTCACATAAGTCTCCAGATTCTCCAGAAAACCGACAGGCAGATCATCAATATACGCGTCCGCCAGAATAATCGACTTATAGGCCAACATGGCATTGATATCGTCCGGTGCATTCAGGGCGGAGACTACGTGATAGTCGCATCCTGCCGCATGCAGTACTGAGTCAAATGGCGAAACATCAACGCCCGATCCGGCAACAAGCAGAATTTTAGGCGCAGACTCCACCACGGAATAGGCACTGAAAGAATCATTCTCCGGACAGGTATCCCCGATTGCCTGCACCCGGACCATGATATTCTCCATGGAGCCGCTGTCCGCATTCGCGTCAACCTGCGCACTGAACACAAACCGGTTGCTCCCCTTATTTAAATGAACGCTGTTTGACGCCGTAAGTAAACTTCCATTGTATAGCTCAATGACTGCATCCGTATCATAATTGCTCTCCACCAGTACGGTGATGGCGTATTGATCGCCGGGATGCAGATAAGAAGGGAGGCTTACATTGTCAATATAGGCATCAGACGTCTCCTCATCCTCATAAAGAAGAGTCAGAAACTCCGCCTTACTTGCCTGAAGCGCCTGTCCCATATGCCGGACATCTCCTCTGGTCTGCTTCCCGTCTGTGAGTACCACCAGCCTTCCGCTGTAATCTCCCGGAATCAGCGTGAGCGCTTTGGATATGGCATCCTCAAAATTCGTTGCCGTTTTCTCCGGCAGCGTCAGTAATCCTCCATAATAACCTTCCTCTGTCAGAAACTGCTCCAACAGCGCATTTTTGCCAAAGGTCACAATACCATAGGCATTGCCGGCGGGCATTTTCGCAATAGCAGACTGCAGGTACTGATCCGCCTCCTTAAGATGCTCCTCATTACTGTCGGAGAGATCCACTACAAAAACAGTTGCCGTCCGGCTGCTGCCCAGATGTACCTGTATCCCGAAAAGCGCCAGCACCACGCACGCAGCCACCACACCTCTTACGGCCAGATAGAACTTGCCCCGATAACGCATCTGACGCACATAGACGATCCATTCTACGACCAGAAACGCCAGCGCCAGCAGCAAGAAAAGATTTCTCACTGCCCGCTTCACCTTCTGCTGCTTCATATTACCTGCGTCACCGACAGAATCAGCGGTCGCTCTGCCATCCGACTCCGTAGCGGTCTGAAAACGCACCACATAAGTTTCCTGCTGCTCCCCGTTTCCCACCTGATACAGACCGGCCTTTCCGGGACGTGCTTCAAACACAAGCCCATCCGTCTCCGCCCATGGCTGCAGGGCAATCTCCTCCCCGGCATAATAAACATTTTCCGCAAGTAAAGACGTGTCAGTGAGATAGATCATGGCATTGGCCAGAAAAACCGGGAATTCCGCTCTTAGCGGGAAATCCGACTCCCGTGGGTCAAATCCTACCACCACCTCTTTGCAGCCATCCAGTTCCCGGTAATAACCCACACATTTCCCATCGTATTCCAAAAAGCTCTCCGCTCCTTCCGGCAGCGCAAAGCAGTAAGCAGTATTGACTCCTATGGTAAATCCGGACAGACCGGCGGTCAGATCACAATCCTTCATCTCCAATACAACATTATCCAGTGTCCAGACGGTTTCTCTCCCGGCATCACCGAAAATCAGCCGGTTCCTTCCTTCCGTCCCCGGAACCTGTCCGGCATCATAAATCACCACATTATAATCATCCAAGGCATCCGTGCCGGCTCTGGCAATGCTCTCCCCTGTAATGGCAAGGTACGCCTTCTCAATAAAAATGTTGCCCTCTCCGACGAGCAGTCCGTTCACTTGACTCTTCGGACTCTTTACCGCTTCCGAAACATTATCCGCGCTAAGGCTGTCTCGTACGTCTCCCTCAAAAGTAATGCCGTCAATACAGGATCTTAAGGTCTGTCCCTGCCAATCCACCTGTTCAAACAGACAGAATGTGCTCTCCGAAGGCGCAAGCTGCATCTGCCTAAGCGCAATCAGCCTCTCTCCCTCGTCATACAGACTGACATCAAAGGTGACGTTTTGGTCACTGTAATTGACCAGGCTCACCATCACATCATAAGAACCGTCCTCCCGTGCGGTGAATACCGTATATTCATTCGCCACATTGGAAACCGCCTCACCGAATACGCGAAGCTCCTTCTCCGCGCTGGCACGCAGCTCTTCGAATCCGGCTGCACCGGAACCATCCGTATAGACGATCAGATCTGCCGCATTGTCCGCATCCTCTCCCATAAGCGTGTCCAGAGTCCCCTGCGCCAGTGCGAGATCTCCTCCGCCGTCACTGCACTCTATCTCTGTAAGCGTGCGGATCAGACTGTCTGCGTCCGTCATATCCACTGCCAGAAGCTGTGTCCCCAGAGCATCCTCTGTCACAATAGAAAAACAGGTGTTATCTGCTGTCCTCACATACTCGCATGCCTGCGCCACAGCCTCCTCCAGACGGGTCTTGCCTGAATCTGTCATATGCTGCATACTTCCACTGGTATCAAAGAGCAGTATCTTCCTTCCGCCGCTTTGCCCCTTGGTGCTGATAAATGGCGACATAAGCGCGACCACCAAAAGTACGGTGATCAAAATCTGCAGATACATGAGAATATTGTGCACAAATTTCTCAAAGAAGGTTTTAGACTGCTCGTTTTTCAGCAGTTTCTGCCAGAGAAGATTGGAAGATATCAGATGATCCTCTCCCTTTGGCTTTAGCAGATATAAAATTATAATAAGTGGAACCGCGGCCAGAAAAACCAGCGGCCATAAACTCTCAAATATCATATAGCATCCTTAAATCCTGAAAGATTAGTTGATAAATATCCGCCCCGGTACTGCATACCTCATAGAATGCCCCCGCTCTCACGCATTCCCGTCTCATCCGGTCTGTATATTCCTGCAGGGACTTCTCATATGTCCGGATGCTGGCCGCGTCCAATGTAAGACGCAGAGTGCTTTGATCCTCCATATCAATCAGATTCCGTGTGCCCGTCAGTTCTACGGACAGCTCCTCTTTCGCCAGTACATGCAATAATACGGTTCTTTGCTTCCTATAATCCAGAAAACGCAGCAACTTGTGAAGAGCCTCCTGCTTCTGATCCAGAAAAGCCTCCTGCAGAAAATCGCTGATCAGAATGGTCACACCCGGTCCTTTTACGGGAAGCTCCCAGACAGCTTTTGCAACATCCACCGTTCCCTCAAAGGAACACTGCTCAAGCCAGGCCGCCATCCGGGGTAAGGCTCTCTTCCCGCCCTCCGCTACGAAAGGCAGATACATCCTGTGCATATCATAGAGCATGACACGGTCCATGTTATTCAGTCCCATATAAGAAAAAGCCGCCGCCAGCATACAGGCAAGCTCACTCTTCGTCTTCGCTCCGTAATTCATGGAGGCGCTGGTATCGATC
>JAAUZY010000071.1 GCA_014804355.1 Lachnospiraceae bacterium | reverse complement strand
AGCCATCTCCGCCAGAAAGCACGTAGTTTTCACTACCTTCGTATAGTCGGTTCCCGCCTCTGTCAGGATGGCTCCTACATTTTTCATCACCTGCTCCGCCTGCTGTGTAATATCATCTCCTTTGATATCTCCGGTTGCCGGATCAATGGGGATCTGTCCCGAAGCGAACAGGAAATCTCCTGCAATAATCCCCTGCGAATAGGGTCCGATTGCCGCCGGTGCTTTGTCTGTAGATACCTTTTTTAACATAACTGTATTCCTTCCTTTCTCTTTCCAGTGTCATTTATATTGGAAAACACTTTATAAGTGCATTACCGTCATACTTTCATCGTAACTGTTCAGAACCTTGTTCATCGCAGTTACAAAGATACACCTTCTGAACAGTTAGCTTTCATCATTTATCATGAATCCTTCCCGCTACTCGCCGAACCTCGCACGCACATAGAAGCCTCTGGCATTCTCGATGACCTCCGTCACCACACCCTCCCGCTCCAGCATGCGTTCTCTAAACGGAAAATTGCCCGACATGGCAAGGGACGGATCAATCGTATAATAGTAATTGCTCGGCAGAACGCCCTCCGTCACCGTGACATGATCTCCCTCTTTCAACAATCCGGGACGCTCCATCTTAAATTCCATTTCCCGCATCGCGCCTAACCTTCTTTCTTTACCTTAGCAAGTGCCTCTTCCTGCGCCGCAATCACGCGATCACACCATCTGTCAAACTCCTCATCTTCTCTCTGACATTCGGGATGATTCAGCACATAATCCACTGCCATGCGCACCCCCTGATCAAATCGCACTGTGGCAGTATAATCAGGCACCAGACGCTTCAATTTGGTATTGTCAAAAACCACACTGTTGGATTTGTCTCCCAAAAGTGCGCCCCGCAAATCCCATGATTCCGGAGCGGAAGCCGCAATAAACGCACTGGACACATAACATGCCCGCAACTCCACGCCAAGCGCATCCGCGATCGCCCGGTAGATCTGATTCCACGTCAATGTCTCATCACTTGTGATCTGCACTGACTCACCGATGGCGTGAATATTTCCCATAAGACCAATAAAGCCCTTGGCAAAATCAGTATTGTGCGTCATCGTCCAGAGGGAAGTGCCGTCCCCGTGAATGATCACTTTCTTCCCTTCCATCATCCGCTTAATCACCTGATAGCTGCCGCCCGTTCCGTGGAGTCCGAGAGGCACTGACCGTTCGCTGTATGTGTGGCTGGGACGCACAATGGTAACCGGGAAACCTTCCTCCCGATATAATTTCATCAGCAATTCCTCTCCCGCTATCTTATTACGGGAATACTCCCAGTAAGGATTCGCAAGCGGCGTACCCTCATTGATCCGGTAATCGGATAACGGTTTCTGATAGGCGGAGGCCGAGCTGATATACATAAACTGCTTCGTCCTGCCACAGAGTAAGCGATAATCCCGCTCCAAATGCTGCGGCGTAAATGCAATAAAGTCCGCAACCACATCGAAAGACTGTCCCTCCAGCCGGCGGCTCACATCCTCCTCATCTCCGATATCCGCCTGAATTATATGTGCTCCCGGCGGCAATGCTGTATTACGGCTGCCACGATTGATCAGCCACAGTTCATGCCCGTCTTCCAGAAGTTTTGTGGAAATTGCAGTACTGATCGTACCGGTTCCGCCGATAAATAATGCTTTCATCTTACTTTCCCCCTATTATTTCTCTCATACTAATATTCATATCAGAGCAGCCCGCTACGCGCAAGGCATATTTGAAGTTTTTAAACGGCATGCTTTGCTCCCTTAAAGCCCGCCGACATTCGGTAATTCCGCAAAGGTCACATTCCAAGCATATTCCTAAGCGGATTTACATCCTTCGCCTGACTAATCAACATATCCTTCTCTCTCACAAGATAATCCTCCAGCTGTGTAATCTCCTCCTGCGCAAACCCTTCCGACTTCTCAATCGTGCCATCCGGCACAATTCCTTCCGCCCAATCCATACCGCGCATGAAATTTACCCGTGCAAAGGTCCTGTCATCCCTGCGAATCACTCCGGAAACCAAAATCTTCACATCCTGTTCCACGTCAATAACCTTGTTCCCATCATTTTCCGAAACTGCCGTCTCTCTTTTAACAATCACTTTTCCGTCTTCCATAATTCTCCTTATTTCTGCACTTTCTATACACATCAATGTGTTTATATCTGCAAACGTAAATGCTGCCCACTCATCAATATGATACTGCTTATCTTCCTCGGTCGCCAAATCTATACGAGATAAGTTTACCACATTCAGCGTGATGTTGTCACTATATTTTTGATAATTCTTTACGTTAATAAGTTTATAAGTTGCGTAAAATTCAGGATATTTATTAAATAACGTGTAATTCAGCAACCCGATATGTACAACAGATTTTGCTTCAGAATATTCCTGACCGTGGGTAAGACTGTCGTAGGAGCGGCACATATAAATAACCGAGCGGGTTTGCCAATTAAGTCTGTTTGCTATCTGCATTTCCAGATTAATCAATGTATTGCTATTTAACAAGATATTGATGTCCAGACGGAATTCTTTACTTTCAATTGCCTCGCCTAAAATAATGGGATTCATAATATTCATGGAACTGATCTCCTTCTCCGAGTAATGAAGCAAAGAACAGATCAGTCCACGCAATACTTTGTGATTGGACTGCAAAACTGCCCGAAACATATAGTCATTGGTCATGCCAAATGGAATTGCACCGCTGGCACATTGAAGTGAGCTTTGATTCAGATTCATAGATATGTCTTCCTTTCTTATAGACGGAGCTGTGCTCCATAGATACTGTGGGAATCATGAATACAGAAATGATTCCTGATAAGATATGAAATATGTATATCATATAGAGAATTAAGATACAATGATTTTATTGAGTTCACTATGTAAAATTTTTACATACACTATACCGATAACTCGGTTTTTTTAACTTAATATAGTGTAATCCGACTGACATGTCACTAATAAAATACTAAATATTGTATTGTGCAGTCTGCCTATTCATCTAAAAATGAGAAGCAGACGATTGATCCGCCGGCGTTCGTGGCCTGCTTCTCACTGTCATAGATCTCGATACCGCAGTCCATATGCTGTTTCGAGATATCGATCTGCTTCTCGGACAACAGATCAAAAAGCAGCTTCTGCCCCACCATGCCCAAGTCTCCTGTGATGATCCTGTCATAATCACCGGGCGTTCTGCCGAAATCTTCCAGATTCTGTCTAATGGTATCGCCGCGTCAGGGGCTATTGTCAAATTAGATCCATAAAATTTTCCATGTTTTTCTAAGCTGAATTTCCTCATAAAATAGAGGATATCATCTTACAAAATTCTTCCTCACATATTGCCTTTGCTTGAAGAATTGTTTGACGAGTTTCTGGAACAACGTTCATACTTTCGCAAAGAAGTCGTAACAACTGCTTTCGCTTTTCCACAGAATAATCTTTCCTGAGAATATAAAAAATATCAGTAAGTGAGTGCGATGTAATATAACCTTGCACCTGCCCAAAAAGACATTGCTCCATAATTACCTTCGCGTTTGTTGAATTTGGTTCACGAACCATTATCCAGTCTAAGATAACATTCGTATCGACCAGTACCCTAATATTTTTCATCTAATGCCCCTAATCTTTCCTCTTTTAAATCAATTATTCTGTTTATGCTCCCTGAAAACTCATCAAAAAACGCTCTTTTTCTTTCTAATGTGCTCTCAACTGTTGATTCCTCAAATTCGTTATCAGGAAACACAACAACAACCTCTGACATTTCTATCAACGGAGCATCCTCCAAAATTACTTTTCCGTTATTGTATATCCCCTTTACTGCCAACACTTTAATCACCTCAACCTTTCAATATCCATAAAATATATCTATACCATTACTAATATAGTACCACATCTCATATATCCGCAACAATACATTCTTTCACCAGCAATTCCGATTGTCAATCAAGGAAATAAATCTAATATTCATTTTATCACCTTCTCTTTAAACAGTATATCTTTTTTGTTGTTCTAATAAACACTGTATTCAACACTCATGTGACGAATACAGTGTCCATTATCTTTGGCATATCTTCTGCTGACGGCTTCCTTTCAACAAATTCTTTCTGCACTAAGTCTTCAACAAGCCGACTGACACCATTTTTATCAATCCGCACTATTGATTACATGAACTATCTGCCACCTCTGCCCTTCATGTAATGGCGAGATAAATACACACCAAATCTAGGTTAAGATTCCTTCATAGAATTTCTTTAATTTCGTATAATAATGTGTTGATAAAATGGAAAAGGAAGAAAAGAAATAAGCGAAACGCAAAAAATAGGCTTCAAAAAAGTTTAGGCAATATGGAACTCATACTACCTAAACTTTTATTATTTTTCAACAGCTCTCCAACACAACCCCATGCGCGATCCCCGGAATCGTCTGCCCCTCATTGAAGCTGGTCTTGCTGAGAAGCGCCCCCGTAGGCACGAACAGCACTCTTCTCCAAACCCCGTCCTCTATCTTCTTCAAGATATAAGCCGACAACACCACCGCGCTGCATCCACAGCCTGATCCGCCGGCGTTCGTGGCCTGTTTCTCACTGTCATAGATCTCTATGCCACAGTCCATATGCTGTTTCGAGATATCGATCTGCTTCTCGGACAACAGATCAAAAAGCAGCTTCTGTCCCACCATGCCCAAGTCTCCTGTAATGATCCTGTCATAATCACCGGGCGTTCTGCCGAAATCTTCCAGATTCTGTCTGATGGTATCCGCAGCAGCCGGAGCCATACAGGCCCCCATATTCATGGAATCCTTGATTCCATAATCTACAATCTTTCCAATAGTAACCCCCGTTATGTTCGCTCGCACCTGTTTGCCCGGCTGCGCCGAAAGAATGAAAGCTCCGCTTCCGGTCACCGTCCAGGTAGCCGATTTCGGTCTCTGGTTGCCATACGCCAACGGAAAACGGAATTCTTTCTCCGCACTGGCAAAATGACTGGACGTAATACACGCCACCTTCTGTGCAAAAGCTCCCTCAATCGCCATAGCGCCCATCGCAAGGGACAGACCGCAGGTAGAACATGCACCGTAAAGCCCTATATGCGGAACCTGATAACCTGACAGTCCGAAACTGCTGGCAATCGACTGCCCTAACAGATCACCCGCGTACACGAATTGTATATCCTGTTTCTGCAGACCACCCTTCTGCAAAGCAATCTCCAGCGCCTCCTTCTGCAAGCTGCTCTCCGCCTCTTCCCATGTATCGGCCCCGAACTTATCATCGTAACACACCTTGTCAAACAACTGCCCCATAGGCCCTTCCGCTTCCTTACTTCCTACAATGGCCCCGCTGCTGATCAGATACGGCTTATTTACAAATTGAAGACTCTGTTTCCCTAACATCCCACTATCTCCTTTTCTATGACAGTAAAACCTTCGGCTTTACTGTCATGCGCTTCGCGCAAAATGTTCTCACGTCACATTTTGTCTCTTCACATTCCTCTAAGAAATAGTATGGATATTTACTTCGCAATCTATACCTAGATTTTGGCACAAACGTTACCGGCAGATTACACAAAATGTTCTCCCACGTCCTGCGTAGGAAAATGAGATTTTCTAATATTCCGTTCAATACCCAGAAATTTCGGGACATGGATGTCCCGAAAAGCCCGAACTGAGCCCGGATGGCTCATTGAGGGCGGTTTCGTCCGCATACCACTCTTTTCCCCGGAATATTATAGAAAATCCATTTGACGCAGCCCGACGTGAGAGAACATTTTGTGTAATCTGCCCCTCATTCATGCTAATTCTTACTCATTCACGCTCATTCATACTCATCCTCACCCCACCACCGGAATCATACTATACGCCACATCCCTGCTCTCCGCACAGCACACCGCCACCCGATAGCCCGGTATCTCCTGATACTCCTTCATATGATAATACTTCGCATTAAACGTATGCTTCACCCGTATCTTATCCTGCTCTTCATCCATCACCACTGCGAAATCCCCCAGCGGAAGCGAAATTCCTTTCCCCGTCGCCTTTAAGAAACTCTCCTTCATCGTCCAGATTCGGAACATTCTACGGTTAATTTCCTCTTCATCCTCCACCGCATACATCCACGCCAGCTCTTCTTTTGCAAAAAAACGGTCAGCTACCTTAAGCCTTCCCTGCTTAATCCGCTCAATATCGTTACCCATAGGCTTATCTCCTATGCTGCAGATTGCATAATCTCCCGAATGAGACAGGGAGAAATGAATATTGGGATGATATTTCAGGGACGGTTTTCCCCACTCTCCGAATTCATATTCGATACTCCGCTCCTTAAGCCCGTACGTCTCCAGCGCATGATCCAGCGCGATGCCCGCACCGAGACTCCTGTTCTTATCTTTTTCATGCTTAAGCAACGCGATCTTCTGCTGCCTGTATGGGGACAGCAGGTTCAGTTTCTCTTGAAAAAGCGTTTCATCTTCAAATTGTGTTACATCTATATAATAAGTATAAATCATGGCAATATCATACTTCTTTCCTTATCACATCCAGCATTTCCAATTCAATAACACGTGTTAATTAATTATTTCTTTGTATACACTTGTATCTGGCATAACATTGCACTCCAACGCCCAACTGCCAATCAGATCACAACATCATTCATCGCTCTGTATCATTATTTTCCCCGCCTACCTGTAATTACGGTTATGCGGGTATCTGCGCATGGAACGCCGTCCCCTGTCATTCTCCCCTATGTCATGATAACACTCCTGACAGATCGGATAGGCATAATCCCACGGAAGCACTGCCCCGCAGCCGCGGCACTTTTTCTCAAACTGTCCTTTATCGTCCTGCAGCAGTTCTCCGATCTCATGCTGTGCCCATTCCCTGTTGACAGCCACTTCCTCCCTGTCCACTTCCCAGTTCATTCTGGCGGAAAACTGTGTATACAGATCAAGCTGTTTATAATACGACTCCAGTCCCTCCAAGCTGAAATCCTGCGGCAGCATAGGACAATAATGCTGTTCCGTAGGTTTCTCACAGTATCTTAGCCAGAGCCGCAGCACTTCCCTGTCTTTCACATCGAAAGGACAGGTAATCAGCGACAGAACGAATTTCCGATCCTCCATATAAGACAGTTTCTTGCGGTAATTTTTCAGATAATGGTACTTCTTAACGCTCTCGTCCATGGATATCTTGTCGTACATAGGCAGGTTCTTGGTCTTCTCCCATGCTTCTATGATCTCATCCAGCTCCATATCGATATCAAGCAGGACTTCCGGGAATCCAATCCGCGCCCTTTTCAGCGGATAAAGCGGCTCTTCGAGCATCTTACCCACATACTCCGTCTCCATCGCCGATTGCACATACCCCACATCGTAGTAGCCGTATCTGCCCGCACGTCCCGCGATCTGTCTGACTTCCTCCGCTTCCAGCCGACGCTTGTCGGTACCATCGAACTTCATGGTGTTCATGAAGACCACACGGCGTATGGGAAGATTGATTCCCATACCGATAGCGTCCGTGGCCACCACCACCTGATTGACACCTTCCGTAAAAAGTCTTACCTGCTCCTGTCTCGTCTGGGGCGGCAGATTTCCGTATATGACACTCGCCTTAATGCCCCTGCCCTCCAGAGTCGCCGCGATGGCAAGCACATTTTTCTTAGAAAAGGCAATCAGCGCATCACCGGGTTCCACATCCTTACTCATGTCATAACGCTTCGGAATAAACTCCAGCTTCGTATTGCGCTCATGGCGTACGATCTCATAGCTGTCTCCGCAACGTGAAATCATCTCAACGAGCAGTTCCTCCGCCGTGCCGGAACAACATACATGGATCTCCTCTGCCCGGATTCCCAGAATTGCACGCGTCCAGAAACTGCCCCTGTTCTCATCCGACATCATCTGCGCTTCATCGATCACAGCGATATCGTAGATCTCTCTGATATCCAGTATCTCCACCGTAGATGCCTGCACGAAGCTGCCCGGCGTGCGAATCGTCTCCTCTCCCGTGATCATATTGCAGGGAATTCCGGCCGTCATCATCCGGTCATAGACTTCCAGTGCCAGAAGTCTTAAGGGTCCCAGATAGATTCCGTGATACGCCTGCTTTAATCTCTGCAGTGCCTGATAGGTCTTGCCGCTGTTGGTAGGACCGATATGCAGGATAAAATGACGTTTCATACCTCTCGCTTCCGGATACTGCTTCTCCGGTTCCGCCCCCATCAGCTCCTCGATCCGCTGTCCTACCAGATACTGCATATAGTCTTCTTTATAGATTTCATAGAGCGACTTGCCGCGCAGAAGCACTGCCGCCGTCTGCATCTGCATGATATCTTCCGGATTCGCGCCACCTGTCATCCTCTGTAAAAAGGAGATATCCAGCCGAATCAACATGCGCAGCGTATGCCGAAACCGCTTGCGCAGCCTGGCATCCTTAACCGCCACCGTATACCCAATAGCCGCCGTACGCCTGTGCAGATCCTTCATGTCCGCCAAGATCTGGTGATTCTCCTGCCCCTTCTTGCGCGAGATACGCCGTTCCAGCTGCCCGATCTGCCTCTCGCAGCTCTTGATCGGCTTGCGCGGTTCATTCGGCAGAAACTCCATAAAAGCAGCAACATAAGTATTCCAGACCACCTCCGAAATATCGTCCGGCACCCCGTTATTTTTACCTTTATTACTGCCGTTATTGTTACCGCTATGATTACCGTTACTGCTATCGGCACTATTACTATTTATGTTGCCGCTATTATTGCCACCATTGCTATCGGCACTGTTGTTGTCTCTGTTGCCGATATTGTCGTCGTTTCCACGCGCTGCCCGCACATTATCTTCTGCTTTCACAACTATCGTCTTATCTGTCATAATATTATTCTCTCTTCTTCAAGTACCAATAATCCCGTGTAATATATAACTAATATCATTTAAATACATCGTACAAAATATTCATACAACCGTCCTCATGCATCATACTCTCCCTATGTAAAAAAAGGTGCATGTTGTAACAGGGGGGCAGATTGCACAAAATGTTCTCTAAGCTGTCGGCTGCGTCATATGGATTTTCTAAAATATTCCGGCAAGGTTATGCAAACGGACGAAACCGCCCGACATTCGCCATCCGGGCTCAGGTCGGGCTTTCCGGGACATCCATGTCCCGGAATTTCTGGATATCGAACGGAATATTAAGAAAATCTCATATTCCTCCGCAAGACAGCTTAGAGAACATTTTGTGCAATCTGCCTTTAAAAATTTACTAATATGCCTTTCAATATCCGGGACCTTCCCCGCTGCTACCTCATGCTATAGTAACACAACACCCCACAACCACGCAAACTTCTTTCTCCACGCGCTTCTATACGCACTCCCAGACAAATAGCTGCTGGTTACTTCCCACCACCAATTATCAGCCTGAACAAATAGAAAATTCACAGGGAGCGAAGCGAACCGCAGAGAATTTTCTATCTGCTCAGGCGTCCCCTTGTCGAACGCATGGAGAATAACACGTGTTATTTCACCAAACTCAATACCCAGCGCAGATGAAAGTTAATATCTTAAGGAACCCCTTAAAAAGCGTCAGCGCTTAACGAGGTTCTGAGTTGCAAAGCAACTCACGAGTTTAGCGTCTGCTACGCTTTTTACGGAGCGAAAGCGCGGTTCCGTAGATATTAACTTCCATCTGCGCGTCCGTCTTAGATAATGACTGCTCAACTACTTTTCCAGCACCATTCGCACATACTCCGCCACATCCTCAGACGCCCCCTCCAGCAGATAATTCCTATCCCCCGCCGTCCGATCCGTATCCTGCAGAAACATCTTCCGCAGTTCCTCGCCCGCCGCCATCACTTCTTCCTGCAGCTCTCTTGCTGACACGCGAGCCGCGCCCGCACCCATGATAATCAGCTGTTCCAGCCCATCAGAGGTCGCCACCCGCACACGGTGCTTCCTGCCGATCTTATGCGTTACCTTCTCTATATACTGGTCAGCGGTCTCCGCCTCCTTAGTGTATACCACATCTATATTATGATACCTCTCAGTACTGCCGATATTTCCTTTTACCTTATAAGCGTCAAATACCAGAATCAGATTCATCCTGCGGTAACCCTGAAAATCGCTCAGAATATCCATCAACTTCCCGCGGGCACTGTCGAGATTATCCTTGGCCAGCTCTTTCAAGGAATCCCATGCAAATATAATGTTATAGCCGTCCACCAGAAGATATTCTTCCTGTAGCGCAGCCGCCTTGTCACGGGTTCCCTTTCCCGTCTGTCCGCCGGATATGATCTCATCGCCTGACTGCGTCCTGACCGCTTTATCCTGCCCCGCTCTGCCGCTGCCTTGCGCATCCGCATTTTCTCCGGCCCGTATCGTCCGCGCCCACCCCTGTTTCTTCCGCTCCTTTGTGCCATAGGTGCGGTTCATAATTTCCTCGATCTCGTCCTGTCCGATGAAATCCGCTGTCTGTCCTTCCCTGCGTCCCGCACTAATCCGCGCATGTCCGCCGCTCTCCTGTCCTGCATAACCGGCTTCCTGTCCTCCGGAATATGCAATCGGATTTCTGAAATCGTCCTGCTCTCCGTATGACTGTATGAAATCGGCATCCGGCTGCACACTGTCCAGATGCATATATTCTTCCACCCGATCCCACTCCACTACGAAGCCTGCGCCGTGGGCGCAGAACACGGAGCCGCACGGATTGTCCATATCACGCTCCGCCTCGTATCCGATCGCCTCAATCACATCCTTTGCATTGTGACAGGGCATATATCCCTTTAATTCCGTATACAGTCTTCCCTTGCCGCCTGAATATGCCAATACTTCCGCCTGATACCCCGCCATCTCGGATGCCGGCACCGTACCCGTAAGCACCGCATAATCGCCTGTCATCTCCGGTGCACCGAACTTCCCGGCTTTACTTTGCATATCCGTCATGCCGCGTCCGATCAGTGTCGCGGGCAGTTCCAGCCGGAATGCGTAGACCGGCTCTAAGAGAATATTCTGCGCCTTGCAAAGTCCCTGTCTGACGGCTCGGTAAGTCGCCTGTCTGAAATCCCCGCCCTCGGTGTGCTTTAAATGTGCGCGTCCTGCCACGAGAGTGATCTGCATATCCGTGATCGGAGAACCCGTCAATACACCCAGATGCTCTTTTTCCTCCAAATGAGTCATGACCAGACGCTGCCAGTTGCGGTCAAGGTCATCTTCACTGCACCGCGCGCTAAACTGCAGTCCGCTTCCCGGCTCGCCCGGTTCCAGCAACAGATGTACTTCCGCATAGTGTCGCAACGGCTCATAGTGGCCGACCCCTTCCACTACGCTTCCTATCGTCTCCTTATACATAATACTGCCTTCGTCAAACATGACTTCCTCGCCGTACCGCTCTCTGATGAGATTCCGCAGCACCTCGATCTGCACCTCGCCCATCAACTGTACATGAATTTCGCCGAGCCGCTCCTGCCACACCATGTGAAGCTGCGGTTCCTCCTCTTCTAGTTGACATAACTTATTATACATCCGATGCACATCACACCCGTCGGGAAGTACCATTCTGTAGGTCATGACCGGCTGTAACAGCGGGACAGTGTGTTCCTCTTCCTCTCCCAAAGCCTCACCGCAAAAAGTCGTAACCGGCCCTAACAGGGCGCAGACAGTTCCCGCCGTCACCTCCTGCTCCGTGGTATATTTATCTCCGGAGTAAATGCGGATCTGGTCGATTTTTTCTTCCGTCCCGTTCTCTGTTTCCCTGTCGCTCTCGCCTCTGCCGGCAGCATAACGGCTCCCATGGATACGAATCATCTGCTTAACCTTAATCGTACCACCTGTTATTTTTATATGTGTCAGCCTGTTTCCCTGTGCATCCCTGGAAATCTTATAGACCCGCGCGCGAAACGCCTCCCCGTAAACCGGCATCCGCGTATACGCGGCGATCCCGTCCAATAATTCTGTGACTCCTTCCACCTTAAGAGCCGAACCAAAAAAGCAGGGGAATACTTTGCGCGCCTCAACTAATTTTGTAATTTCTTCATCATCTATCACACCCCGGGGGTCCGCCTGCTCTTCGCGTTCACCCGAAACTACGCCGCCTGCCGCAGCCCTATGCTCTGTCCTGCTTTCCGACTCCGCTTCCAGATACCGCTCCAATAGTTCCTCATCGCATACTGCGATATCCTCATAAAACGCTTCGTCCCGCTCTCCGAACGCCACACAACGCTCGTTCAGTCTTTCTTTCAATTCCGCAAGAAGCGCTGTCGGATCGGTGTCCGGCTGATCCATCTTATTGATAAAAAGAAAAACAGGAACCTGATATCTGGCAAGGAGCCGCCACAAAGTCAGCACATGCCCCTGTACACCGTCTGCTCCGCTGACCACCAGCACCGCATAATCAAGCACCTGCAAGGTACGCTCCATCTCCGCCGAGAAATCCACATGTCCCGGCGTATCTAACAGCGTAATATCCACATCCTTCCAGCAGACTTTGGCCTGCTTAGAGAAAATGGTAATCCCCCGTTCGCGCTCCTGCCTGTCCGTATCCAGAAACGCATCCTTATGGTCCACCCGCCCTAACTTGCGGATACTGCCGCTTGTATATAATATACTCTCCGCCAGAGTAGTCTTGCCCGCATCCACGTGCGCAAGGATACCGACTACCAGCTTTTTATTACTCATATTCTGTTCCCTTCTATACCTATAGTTAACGGCATCAAGTTTACATAACTCTCCCAACCATACCGATCACCAACACACTTGACAACTCGCACAGACATAGGAAATATCCCGCCAGATCGCCGGTAATGCCGCCAAACTGCTTTTTAGACATATAATAATAGTATGTCCACACCCACATTGCCGCCAGTGCCGTAAGCGCACCCATGACCGGATGTATTATAACTGCACAGATCATAGCAAGCGCCAGAAGCGTGACCAGAACGATCCGCACTGTCCCCTTATGTGCCGATGAGGAAAAAGTGTGGAGAAGCCCCTCTTCTTTCGCCGCCGGAAACCAGACAAGACTCATGCCGCTCAGCGTCCTGGATATGATATAGCTAAGCCCCAGAAGAAGAAGCTGACCTTTCTTCCAAATCAGCGTCACTCCCGCCCCATAGAGCATGAAGAAACAGATCGCTGCAATCACGGCGAACGCTCCCACATGAGGATCTTGTAATATTGCCTGTTTTTTCTCTTTTTTCGCATAAGAATGTAAGGCATCCGCGGTATCAAGAAACCCGTCCAAGTGGATGCCTCCCGTAATGATCACCGGAATCACCGTCCCCACCAGCGCGAAGCAGACCTGTCCGAATCCGCATGCCTCGCAGACCCTGCTCCATGCGTAGAGCAGTCCACCGATGACAAGCCCTATGGCCGGAAAAAAGCAAAGCGTATATTTCATGTTTTCCTGATTCCATTCCACCTTAGGCATAGGAATCTTAGAATACATGGCGACCGCTATGATAAAGCTGTTAATAATGGACTTCATGTAAGCCTCTCCCTATATTCCTGCCGGATAAGTCACCGCATACCCGCTGTCATAGATCCTGCGCAGCGCCTCGTGACTGTTGAATTCCTCGGTCATCACAAAGCCCTTGCTCCACGTCATATAATAACACCACGGCACCCGGCTTTTCTCAAGCATATCCATATCGGGCAGAATACCGATTTCTGCCAGTGCAGCGGGTTTCTTCGCAGGTGTTATGGCAATCAGCTCCTCGTATTCTTTGCGATAGTCCGTCTTCGTTCCCTTGTCCGCATACAAATCGCGGGACAGAATATCCACCACATCGTCTCCCGGATACCCCTCCTTTAACGGACAATTCCACACCCAAAGCAGATTATTGAGATGATGTACATTCACAAAGTGCTCATACATCAAGCGATAGAGCCTTGCCGCCACGGCGGGACCTTTCCTGCCCCACCAGAACCACTCGCCTTCCGATTCATGTAAAGGCCGCCACAGCACCGGAATATCCTCTTCCAGAAAAGGTCTCAGACATCCCGCCATCACATCCAGATCGTGATAGAAAGCCTCCCGCTCCGCAGTTCCTGCCCGCAGCACTTTCTCCGGATCGAACTCCGTCTTCTCCGCATAGAAGCTCTTGTCCCTGCCGCCTAAAGGCGAAAACCAATGCCATGTAAAAGTCACAATGCCGCCCTTTCGCCCGAAATCTCTGGCATGTTCCAACGTATTGCGGTTCTCATCGATCTCCGTCCTGCAATGCTCATCACCTGTCTCATAGCGGATGTTCGGAGAATAGGCTAGCAGCTCGAATCCCCTAAGCGCCGGTTCCCTGCCTGTGATCTTCTTGATCTCGTCAATCTCCTCCATGGCCACGGTCTGCGTATGCTGTCCCGTAACGATCTTACGCCCGCCGATGGCAGTAAGATATTGTAATAATTTCCTCGCTTGGTATGTTGCCTGTGGATTTACCGGTGCCATATAGATATTTCCTCGCTTTTCTGAATGAAATACTTCTCACGTTAGTATATCATTTCTCTGCCGTGAAATCACCTCTTTTATGGAATATTCTTATAGTGCTTTGGCTCATTGATACACATCTATGATTTTTTCTGCAGTGTACTCTGTCCCGCCGCTTAACGCCCACACACTCTTGATCTGCCCCTTGATCTCATGAAATGTCCATCTTTTCCTGCTTCTCGCCACACAGTTGGGATCATTGACCTCGAATCCGTCCTGATCATATCCGTAGATCACGATAAAATGTCCCGCCGTCGTAAAATCACCTTTCCCCATGGCACAGATCAGAATACTTCCCTGATCCAGTTCTCTTCGCAGCGCATACTCCGATATCTCCGGTTCTGTAACCCTGATGCCGTAAAATCTCGGGAAATCCTTTATCAGTGCCCATGCCGTTCCCGTTCCATCCACATAGTAACCGTTCTCTAAGGCATACTCCGCGATCCGATCCGGTGTAAAGGTCTCGTCACCGGTCAGGTAATACAGCACCATGGCAAGGCAGGTCGGTCCGCAGCCGGACACTCCGATATAGCTGTCGCTGCCATATGTCCGGTAACCCCACCTCGGATCCCACTGCAACAGCAGTGGAAATGCCTGTTCCTTCTCCGCCTGCGTCAAACCGCCCGACATATTGCCGCTTCCGGTCAGATATCCCGCCACATAATCCGCCATCTCGGGATTATTCGCCAGCGCCGTCAACATTTTCTCCGGATAGAGCTCGGTATTTTGACAGATCTGAGCGATGACCGGGTCTGACTGCCCCAGACTGTCCAGCCGCAGAAGGGTCTCCGTCCACGTGCGCTGTATCGGTTTTTCCACACTTACAATCCCGATACTGCTGACATAATCCGCCTCCTGTGCCGGCTCCTCTATCATTTGAGAAGCTTCATACTGCGGAATCTCTATCCTTTTAAGCGCAACCTGCACCTGCTTAAGCTGCGTATCAAGCATCCTGATATGTATCAGAAGTACCGCGAAAATCATTCCTTTTGCAATTAATACCAGGCGTTTCTTCATCTGGCGTTCCCGCTGCCTCGCCCGCATTACTTCTTCTCTGTTTTTTCTGCCTTCGTTTTTCACTCTGATCCCCTTGCCTTTCCTTCGGGCCTCCGGTTTGTCGTAACATTTCACCTCTCGGCAGAATTATTGTAACTGTTCAGTACCTTCACAGTTACAATGCAAAATCCATCCTAAAGTCTTCGCTCCGCTTCGGTCCGTTCTAACCAAGCGCCACTGGCGCTTAGAACCGTCTTCGACGATGGGATTTTGCCCGCTGAATCATATTCTTACGGTCTCAGCAGTAAATGCTTCGACCTATACTGAAAAGTTACGAATTATTACATTTTATTCCTCTGCTGTTTTCATCATACCGGTCGTCTGCCACATTTATGACAGACTTCCCAAACCGCAACAACACCCGAACAGGATATTTTCATCCTATTCGGGTGTTGTGTCATATTTTCGGCTAAGTTGTATCCTAGTTGTTAATTCTCCCTCTTCGGCAAAATCGAATAACCTTACTCTCCCTCGTGCAGCCTCTCCACAATACTCTTCTTACTGAGGCTCTTGTATGCCATCGATGGCGTAAGCGCCGCCACCAGCATGAGAATCGGTATCATAACCACAAACGGCAGAATCCGGAACTGATACTCGAAGAACAGGATGACGTTATTTAACGCTCTTAAAATCAACCATGACAACAGGCTTCCCAGAATAAAACTGATCACGCCTGCAATCGCAATGTAGCTGATTCCTTCGCATATAAGCATCTTCCTAAGCTGGTCGCCGGTCATGCCGATGCTCTGCAGCATTGCAAACTCCCGTCTCCTCGAAATAATACCCGTTATTATTGCATTGACAAAATTCAGTATTCCGATCAGGGCAATTACCGCAGCAAGGACAATACCGATCGTCGCCACAATCGTTACCATGCCTTCAAATTCCTGCCGTAAGGAGTCTTGCGTCACATATCCCATCTGCGTGTTCTGCTCCGTATACGCTCTAACTGCCGCCTCGAACGCCTCCTGTTCCTCTTCTTCTACCTGGTAAGATACCGTAAAGCAATGCCCCCAGCCGCCGTATTCCGTCTCACCTGACCGGTCTCCGTCCGGTACGATCTCTGTCAACGGCATTACAGCATCACAGCCGTTTGCGGCATGTCTGTTCAGCCCCATGCTATAGGGAATCTCAACGATCGCCATGACCTCATATTCTTTTTCTGACAGATTTTCATATACAACGTCTATCACCTCTCCGTGTTGATCCGTAATTTCAACAGCATTAGAATCCTCCGTAACCATTTCCAGCGTTACCATATCCCCCGGATGATAGACATGTTCCTCCGGCGGAATCATTTCATTTCCATTTATCTGCGTCAGCAGAACATAATCGCCTGCTATAAATTTGTCAATATCCAGAGTGCCGTCCAAAACTGTCAATTTAGAGAGAAGCTCTTCACTGTATCCATAGAAATAACCCTGGATTGATTTTTCTCCCCGAAGCATCCTCTCAAGCGCCTCCGCTGAATATTCATCGTTTCTGAGCCGGCCCTGCGCATTCAGGTTCTGTAACTGCTCCCTTGCCTGATCATCGATCTGAAGATAGATTCCGTACTGCGTCCACATTTCCTGCCTGCTCATGATACCGTCCTGCGCGTCCGCATAAGCCAGAAACTCCGGTTCTATATGAATATCGCTGTTCCCTATGCCCGATCCGGTAACACTGCTGTTGGCCAACTGAAAATCTCCTGCCACCCTCTGCTCCATATATTGGTCGATCCGAAAACTGCCCACGGCCGTCATAATGATTGCCAGCAGAATAATACTCAGAGAAATCGCCGTTATGACAACGACTGTCGTGCGCCTGTTCCTGCCGAAATTGGATATCGCCATAGCAAGTGCGGAAAAGCCGCTGCCACGCTTTCTCCTTCTGTGCCGTTTCTTTTTTCCTAAGGAAAGATTCCCCGCTGTCTCCGTATATTTGACCGCTTCAATGGGCGAGACGCTTCCTGCAATCTTTCCCGGTTTTCTGCTGCTTAAGAACACGGTCAGCGCAGAAAACGCGGCGCCGAATACGAATATCCACGGATTAAACTGCAATGACACCTGCATTCCCTGATAGTCATTGATTTGCAGCATAAAGGGCAGCGCAATCCCGCCCACACCGTACCCGACCAGTAGACCGACGGGAATACCGATTGTGGAAAGCATAACCGCCTGCCGCCGTACCAGCCGGCGTATCTGCCGCTTTGTCGTTCCGATGGTCTTAAGCAGGCCGTAAAATCTGATATCGCTGATCACGGATATCTGGAAAATATTATAGATGATCAGGTATCCGCTGATCAGGATGACCAAAACCGCTCCCAGCAGAACCGCAAATGTGAAAGGGTCTACAGACTCCACACGACTGCTCATATATGCCCAGTTTACGCCGTAATCCAGCTCTGTTACCGGTTCATATCCGGCATTTCGTATAACGGTCCGTACCTTTTCTTCCAGATTGGCATCATTTTCAAAAAAAAGATTGACCGCACGCAGTCCTACGCCCCGATCCTCCGGATGTTCCTCCGATCGTCTGATGAAATCTTCATCTGTCCGGGAGCCCTTTAACTCCATCCAACGGCTTTCCGATAAGAAAAGCTCACTGGCGTGTGCGATGGCATCTCCCTGATACCATCCGCATACAACGAATTCCTCCTCAACCGTCTCATCCATAAAGGAGAACCTAATCGGTATCTTTACCCCCGTCGAATGAGGCAGTCCAAGTTCATCCAGCACAAAGGTGTCCACAACGATCTCGTCAACCTCCTCCGGCATACGCCCTTCTTCCAGCGTGATGAACATGTCCCACAGACTGCTCTCATCCGGCGTATAGCGCAGTTCCGCCTGCCGTTTCACGATGTTGTCGGCACAGCCGATGAAAATATTGTAACAGCTTTGTACGACCATAGGGTCTGCGGTTACTTTCTCATACTGCTCCTGTGTCGCCGCCTTAAGTCCTGCATGAAACCGTCCGCCCACTTCCCGCATCGTATACTCCTGCGCCGCCTGCATGGCACCGCTTGTCAGGGAAAAGGCCGCCGTAAAAAGTATGCCCGTCAGGATGATCGCCAGCACGGCAAAAATATTCCTCATACGGTTATTTTGCAGACACCGATTGGATAATTTGCGAATTGACGCACCATTGTTATTGATCATGTGCGCACCTCCTTATCGGGCGCCACGATCCTGCCGTCCTCGATATGAATCACCCTGTCGCAAAGTTGCGCCAGAGCCTCATTGTGCGTAATCATAACGATCGTCTGGTGGAACAGCTCCCCCGTCAGCTTCAGAAGTCCCAGCACTTCCTGCGTCGTCTTGCTGTCCAGATTGCCTGTAGGCTCGTCCGCAAGGATAATCGCCGGTTTCGTCACTAACGCCCGCGCAATCGCCACTCTCTGCTGCTGCCCGCCGGAAAGCTGCCCCGGAAAATTATCCAGCTTACTCTTAAGTCCCAGTGTCCCTACGATCTGATCCACAAACTCCCAATCCACGTCTCTTCCGTCCAGCTCCAGAGGCAGCATGATATTCTCGCGGACACTTAAGATCGGCACCAGATTATAGCTTTGGAATATAAATCCGATCTGCCGTCTGCGGAAAACCGTAAGATCGTTTTCGTTCAATTCAAATATCTTCTTGCCCGCCACCGTCACCGCGCCGGATGTGGCGTAATCAAGCCCGCCCAGCATGTGTAACAACGTGGATTTCCCAGAACCGGAAGTGCCCACCACCGCGGCAAACTCGCCCTCCTCCACCGACAGATTCACGCCGTCCAGCGCCCTAACCTGTATATCGCCCTTTCCGTAATATTTCTTTAAATCATGGGTTTCCAATATTTTCATGTGACGCCTCCCTGTCAAAACCACTTCTACATTTCTCTTAAGTGATTCAGATGCCGAAAGGTTCTTCCATAAACATGGATTGGCAGCTTATATTACTACCTTTAACATCTGAATCCTTATAGATTTATTCTACCAGACACTTCTTACAGTATTCTGACAAGGACGGAAAAAGATATGACAATTTTGTAAGATACTCAGAATGCGAAACGCATCCATTACTTTCCGGACGCTTCGTCCGCATTCAACAGAAACATCGAAAAGCTGCTCCCACGTCCCACCTTAGAGGAAACAGTAATATAACCCTTCTCACATTGCAGAATGAGCTGGGCCAGACACAGTCCGAGTCCGCTGCCCTCCTGCTGCTCGACTTCCCTGCCCCGGTAGAAGCGTTTAAAGATCAGATTATAATCGCTTTCCCGAATACCGATACCCTCGTCCGTAATCGTGATCTTCGTATAGAGATCCAGCCGCTGTGCCGCAATCTGTATGCGGCTGTTCTCAGGCGAGTATTTCACCGCGTTTTCCAGAATATTTGACATTGCCTCCGCCGTCCACTTCGGATTGTGCCAGAGCGCCAAATCTTCAAATTCTTCCACCTCTAATGCTATATTCTTAGCGGAGGCCTGCGCATACACCGAACTGACAGCCTGCGCAATCGTCCTCTTAATTCCGGTATTTTCGGCCTCAAACCGGATGATACCGTTTTCCAGTCTGGAAGCCTTCAGAAGATCCGCCATCAGCCACTGCAGTTTATCGGCCTGACTTTTGGCATGGGCAAGAAATTCACTCCGCTTATCCTCCTCGAGTTCGCAATCCAGCAAAAGCTCCATATCCATCACGATGTTTGCCAAGGGTGTCTTAAACTGATGGGAAAGATCGGAAACCAGCTCCATGGTCTGCTTCTTCTCTTCCTGCGCCTGCCGCTCTTTATACCGCGCACTGTCTAAGATACGGATGAGCTGGCTGATTACACGGGATTCTCTCGTCTCCGATACGTCCGAACAGCGCAGATCATTCTGAGACTCGCCGCTTGCTTCCGCCTGTTGAAAGTTATCTAAAATGTGGTCCATCTTCTTCCACTGACGCAAAAAATAAGCCGTGCTCACGATCAGCGCGGCAAGACACAACACAAAGCAGACAGCTAGTACCCCGATTACGATTTGTGCCGTCATCATTTTTCCTCCACTCCGTTTACCTAACCTTCATCCCACAGATAGCCGATTCCCTGAATCGTGCGGATATAGTTTCCTCCCAGCTTCTTGCGCAGACGGCTGATATTGACAGAGAGCGTGTTCTCTTCCACAAAATTTCCATCCGTATCCCATACCCTCTGCAAAATCTGTTCTTTTAATAACGCCTGATTTTTATTTTCCAGAAAATATTGCAAAAGACGAAACTCCGTCATGCTGAGGTCTAATTCCTGCCCGCCGCTGAAGGCGCGGAAAGTCTTCCGATCCAGAACTACATCCCCGGATGTGACCGTATCTTCTCCGGAATCTGCGGAAGAGGCAGGACTTAAGTCACTCCTTGCTTCTTTCCTGCGCAGGATATTCTGAAGGCGCATTTTCAAGACAGCGACGGAAAACGGTTTCGTCATATAATCGTCCGCTCCGCTCGCAAGACCCATGATCTCATCGGTCTCCATATCCCGTGCCGTAAGCATCAAAACAGCAGTTCCCGCTTTGTCTCCGGGAAGCTGCCGTATCTCTTTGCAGAAGCTGAGGCCGTCTCCGTCCGGCAGGTTCAGGTCCAGAATCACCGCATCGGGATTTTCTTTTTCAAAAAGCGCTTTCCCATCCTGCAATGTCCGCGCGCTCACAACCTCATACCCCTCCTGCTCCAGCGCAAAGGAAACGCCGCGGTTTAAGCCTTCATCGTCCTCTATCATTAATATCTTAATATGCTCCATGATTCTGTACTCTCCACGCTGCCGTACACTTTTCTGTTACGATTCACCAGAATCACTATAACATAAAGAGCCCCAGAGTCAACCCTATTCCGGCCGCACAGCCGACAAATCCCATAACTGCCGCATACATAACAACCGTTGTGATATCTTTCACCATTCTCATATGAATCTGTCCCCCTTTCCTCTGATTTCCATCATAGGCGGGAGATGTCTCCTACTTTCATATAAGATGTGTCGTAATTGTCAATTCATTATATCTGACAGATTTCGCAACGTAATATTTCGCATCTTTTATTGCTTAATTCCAAGCTCTTTATGAAAATATTGTAATGTTGTATATCTGTATTTAAACCTCTGGTACTCATTGAGCGTTCCTTCGGCATATTTAATATATCCCCTAACATATGTTGTAAAACGTTTTATGATAATATGATAATTCATATCTAATTCTGTATATTCATCATCATTTATTCTTGCCGCTTTTCCTATGAAGATACTATCGTTTATAACAACCGCCTTTGAATAGTCAAGCCCTGTTACACTTTCAGTAGGCCTTGTAGAATTCTGAAATTTATAACAATTGTTATGCTTGACATTGGTTCTGAACGGAATAGCGAAAGTATTACTATCAACTTTGATCAGTAATACCATATATGGGCGGTTTTCTTTGTTTTCAATTTCAGGGTATCTATCCGTACTATATTGCTTATAAAATTCAGCAGATAAATAATTAAGTTTGTACTTTTTATTTTCTTTATTCATGATTAATCCTTTACAATCAGAAAGCCCCTGCGCCGAAGCGCAAGGGCATATCTTCCGTTGGGACTTCTTTATAAAGGTGTTACCCTCACACCTAATCTTTAATGGGGACTTCTTTTTGGAAGGTGCTACCCTCGCACCTTATCTTCATTATTATCGTAGCATTAACCAACTGAAATTGTCAATAGCTGCATATAATAATAACTACTTATGCTTTTAGGAAGATGTATATAATATATGTTTATACTGTTTTCTTATACCAGTACTACATATTTTTTCAGAAATAGCTCTCTAATTCTCCTTCATATACAGTTCAAACTCTATCACCGATCGGTCAGGTCTGTCGCCACTCTGGATAAAAGACTGTTTTGCCTCTGCATACACTGCCTTGCTTTCGATCCTCACCACATCCGTAGCCTGCATGTTTCCTTCAAGATCATACGCTTCTGTCCATGTCTTATTGATTCCCGTCCCCATAAACGGAAAAGCATATTGCAGCAGGTATCCTATATCATATACTTCCACATAATTGTCCTTCTCTTTTCCCCGTTCCACGGAAATCTTCGCTTTCCAGACTTCCCCGCTGGCGGCATGAATCGTCAGCTCCACCGAAACGCCGTCCTTGATAAACCATATATTCCAATAGCTGTACATCGACTCATCCATACTCGTCCGTATCGGTGTATCGATCGTGCACAATTCCGCCTTCGTGGCATCGAAATCGCAGCCTGACAGCTCATCGGCATAGACACCGATCTGCGCCATATTTTCAACCCATTTCTTTCCCGCATCGATAGCCTGCTTCATATTCATCTGACCTGCCATCGGTTCGTGAGGAAGTTCTTTGCCACCATACTCCCAGACCGCCAGCACGAGCGCCCTCTCATATTCGGATATCTTCTGTCCCTGAAATTCCTCCTGCTCTGCCTGCTCCGTCTCCTGCTCCTGTGCACCGCTTAGGCTGTCGTCCGCAAAAAGACCGATCTCCTCAGACCGCACCGCAACTTTACCGGTACTGTCTAAGAATCTCACTTCTCTTTGTCTAAGAAGCTTCGCTGTCAGGAACCACCCGCCGAAGATCATGCAGACAGCCGACAGAAACATAATCGCCGTATAGATCCTGCTTTTACTCATCATCCGCCGCTCCTTTGCATTTGAAACATATGCTCACCGTGGTTCCGTTTACTCCGTCACTCTCAAATTCCAGCGTACTTCCGTGAATCTGCGCGATTTTCTCCGCCAGCGCAAGACCGATCCCGGCACCATGCTGCTTCCTGGAACGGGATTTATCTACCATATAGAAAGCTTCCGTGATTCTCTGAATCTCCTGCGCGGGAATGCCACTGCCGTCATCCTGAACCTGTACCACATACTCCGCACTGCACCGACAGCCCGTGACACGAATCTCGGTGGCACCGGCCTTCACCGCATTGTCAACCAGATTGAGAAAAAGCGTTTTAAACAAATCATATTCCACATCAATATAGGCACTTTCCACACTGCACCGTAAAGAGACTTCCTTTTCACTCACCAGATATTCCACATCCGCCGTCAATTCCCGAAACAGCGCCTGCGTCTCCGTCTCCTGCAGGACAAAATCTTTGTGGTTTAACACCGTCATGTCCATCAGCTTATGGGACAGCGCCTCCAGCCGCATCCCTTCATTCCAGATATACCATGCCGCCCGCTTCTGCTCCTCCCGCGGCATCTCCTTGTGATAGATCCGATCCGCATATCCGATCATGGAAGTCAGCGGCGTCTTGAGTTCATGTGCGAAATTCGCCACGAAATCTTCCTTCTGCCTCGCGCTGTCCGAAAGCTCCTGTACCTTTTCTTCCACGGCATGCGCCATCCTGTTAAAATTCCGTGCAAGCTGTCCCACTTCATCCGTACCGCCTTCCTTTACCCGCTGGCTGTAGTTTCCGTCGGAGATCTTCTTCGTGGCCTCCGTCAGATTTTTGACCGATTTGGTTAACAAATAGGACAGTCCGAAAATTAGCAGACTCCCGACACCGATTGTCACCCCGTACACGGCACCGAATTTCGCTATCATCTGCTCCTGCTGCCCGGAAACTCTTTCCACGTCCGTTCCAGTCACCAGATAAACGCCCGCCTCACCGTGCGACACGATTCCCGCTGTAAGCAGATATTCTCTATCTCCGATCGTATAAAACCGATAACACACATGATTATCCGTCACATCCGGCAGTAATCCGTCCACATCTGCCTTCGCCGGAAATCCGGAGAACAGCTCCGCTTTGTCCATCGTATAAAGAGCCGTCATATCGCTCATATCCGAAGCCATGCTGCCGATATCATACGCTCCGTCGGTGTCGCCCTCAAGCCATGCCGCTCCTCTGGTGATCAGATTCGCCTGCACCACGAATTTATTATACTGATACTGTTCTACCGCCGCTTCGATCTCCCGCTCCATGGTGATATCATAGAAATAGGAAATCAGGATATAGCCGCCGAACAGGAATGCCGCACTGAAAAATATGGTAATACAGAAAAACATCTTCGTCCCAAGCTTCACCGGATCACCTTACCCTTCCAGCCGGTATCCGATACGGAACACAGTCTTAATGCGCTCTTCCCAGCCTAATTTCTTCCGCAGTCTCTGAATATGCGTATCCAGCGTTCTCGTATCCCCCAGAAACGGTTCGTTCCACACTTTTTCATACAGCCTGTCCCGATACTGTGCTACATTTCTGTTCTGAATCAGTTCCACCAACAGGTCAAACTCCTTGACCGTCAGCTCCACTTCCGCCCCGTTCTGATACGCTCTGCGTGATTCTAAGTTGATCTCCACATCCGCAAAAGAAAGGTTCTTCCTGTTTTTCCCATATCTGCGGAGCACAGCCTCCATACGGGCAATCACCTCTCCGCTCTGAAAAGGCTTGACGATATAATCGTCCGCGCCCAGCTTAAGCCCCTGTATCCGATCCTTGACCTCACCTTTCGCCGTCAGGAAGATAACCGGAATCTCCATCGGCCTGATATACTCAAGCAGCTCATAGCCGCTGATCTCCGGCAGCATGATATCCAGCAATATGAAATCATAATCCGTATTTTCTTCCAGCAGATCTGCCGCCTCCCTGCCGTTATAGACACAGGTGCAGCGGTATCCTTCATCGGACAGATCCATATACAGTAAATTGGCGATTGCCTCGTCATCTTCCACGATCAGAACATTCATATGTACAGTCTCCCTCTGCTTCAATGAAACAAGCTACGTTTCTCATATTTGTCCATTTTATCATGCAGATGTGTCAAAGTTGCAAATTCTGCCGAGTTCGCTCTTTCCGTCCCGATAGGGCGCACTTGCCTCCTCATACAGACACTGATAGAAGTCTGCCGCTATATGCTGTCGCTGCCTCGCAAGCTCCGCCGCCCTGTCCGTATAGAAATTCGTATAGACATTTTCCAGTTTGTATTTATATTCTTGAAAAAAGGACGGATCGGGATCATTTTCTCCGGTCGAGACACTGCCGTCCGGAAGTACCGAGTACAACGGTTCGTCGACAATCCCCTTGTAAATCAGCGTTCTCGCTATTCCCATTGCTCCCGCGGCATCCAACTTGTCCGCATCAAACAGTATTTTGGCCTCTATACTCTGAGGCAGACAGCTCTTTCTGTACCGGTGCGCCTGTATGCAGTGTTTTACTTTCTCCGCATAATCGGCCGCAAAACCGTGCTCCGTCAGAAACTGATAAGCCTTCCCGCTTCCTACCGCCGCATGGCAAAGCGCGGGATCTTGAAACTGCTCCTTCCTTCCGATATCGTGTAATAAACATGCCGCTATCAGAACATCATAGTCCACGCTCTCCTGCGCCTTTGCAATTTCCAGGGCATTATATAACACCCGATATACATGTTCTTTGTCATGGGCACTGTCCTCCATGCAGGAAAGCATATAATTTTCCAGTAAACAATAAATTTCTTTATTCATAATCCACCCACCGCATCTCCATCGGCGCCAGGTCAAGTTCTTCTTTCAGTTTCCCGTACACATACAGACTGGTCTGCTTCGGCTCCCTGGAATTGTTAATCACCGCAATCTTACCGCTCTTCTCGAACACCGCCAGCTCCGTCTCCACATTGGTGACATAGAACTTCTTCATCTCTTCTTCCTGATGCGCCGCATAATAGATTGCCCGCAGCAGAATACGGCAGTTCTGAGGAGAATAGGGCAGTCCCGTAAAGTAGACGCTCCGACCTTTGCCGTACTCATTGACTACGAGGCGGCTGTATTTGCCGTCCATATTCAGGATCTGATAATTCTCACCCTGCGCATAGATACGACTCTTACCCTCGCCGAAGTCGATCTCACCCTCAATATCTTCCAGAATGAAATGTCTGCCGTCGGATTCATCATAACACTCGTTATACTTATCCGTACTCATGGAGAAACCCAGTTCCCTGTCCACACCCAGCACATCGCTCAACTGGAAAAACCTTCCCTGATACTGACAGGCGCTGGGTTCTCCCACACCAATGAAGCCACCACCTTCATCCACAAACCTGCGAATCGCGCAGACCACCTTTTCATCCTTCCAATTCTCGGCGCCGCTCCATGAAGTGCCGGCATCGCCCGCGTTGATGATAACCTTGATGTCCGGGTCGATTCCTTCCCTCACCTCGTCAAAAGTGATAAACTCCACCTCTATGGGCATACCGCTTAAACATTCAATCACACCCACATAGGAGTAAATCTCCCGATACCAGAGCGCGTGGTGCACCTGATTCGCCATCCACCTTCTCAGATTCCCCCAACAATTTAAGATACCTACCTTAAAAGGTGCCGTGTATGCCTTCGTTCCCTGCATATTCTCATGAATCTGCCGGAATTCATCCACGACCTTCTGAATCTGATCGATAAATCCCGGCCATTCACTGGCCAGCTTCAGATAACCGCCATATCCGATCCGGTCAAGGGGCGAACGCAGAATCGCCCGTCTCGCTTTCATCCAGTTGTCCTGTGCCTCACCGATCGGGTCGCCGCCCTCGGTAAACACATCCGGGAAAAAGTAGGGAAGCAGTCTTCCTTCCGTATATTTTACGCCTTCAATATCGGATATCATGCGTAATGTAACCCCATCTCCCACAGAGCCTACCACCGCATCCAGTCCGATATTCTTGAAGTATTTGCCGAACGGTTCCGTACCGATCCAGTGATCGCCGAGGAACATCATCGCTTCCTTGCCGTAACTGTGAACGATATCCACAAGTTCTTTCGCCAGTTTAGATACTTCTATCTGCTGAAATTCTATAAAATCCCGAAACTCTTTGGAAGGCACCCGGAATATGGAGTTGTGATACCCCTGATCCACGATAAACTCCGGTCGGAACTTATACCCCGCCCACTTCTCAAACTGTTCCAGAATATACGGACTGACACTGGCGCTGTAACCGAACCACTCCACAAATTTCTCCCGCTTTTGATCATCAAAAGTAAGTGTGAATTGGTGGAAAAAGGTAGTAAACCGCACGACATCCACATCCGGATTATCCTCACACCACCGTTTCAGCTTTTCTTTCACATACACCTGCGTCTTAGGCTGTCTGACATCATAAGTAAGCTGGTGAGGCGCATCCTTCCAGTCGTTGGTAATAAAATTATACATATGTACCGGGTCCCAGATCAGGAATGCGAGGAAGCTGACCGTATACTGATGGTAAGGGATCGTCTCGATCACAACCTCCCCGGTCTCTTCATCGTATTCCCATCTTTCTGGAGACACTGCCTCGCCCGTTGTCCGATCCACGACTTCCCACCATCTCTTCGGATCGTCTATGGTGTTGACCTTAAGCTGCTCCGTATGGAACCCCTTCATGAGTTCTATGCGCAGACACTCCGCTTTCGCGGTCACCCGGTCACTGATCAGATATTCCTGCTGTATCTCCTCCGGATTTTGCAGTGCCCAATCATTATCTTTTCTGGTTGTGTAGTAAGTTGCATAAATCTTCGCATCCTGGCTTAAAAGCTCCGGCGGCATATTCGTGCCGTCACAATCTCTGAGGGCATCTGCCCCCAGCAGTTCTTTTAAACGTATGGTCTCCTCGACCATATCCACATCTGTCGGCAAGGTTAATCTCCCGGTTGTCTCCGTTATTTTTCCTGCTTTTATCATCTCACGATCCATATTTACCCCCGTTCCGGAACGCTGCGCTCCTGTCGTTTACTCTATTATAATAGATAACCGCAGGATATTCTATCTTATTATTTGATTCACACTATCCCCAGCAGCGTTCCGATCCAGTAGAGCAGTCCAAGCGCCCAGCTTGTGAATATGCCGAACAGAATGACCGGTCCTGCAATCGTAAAGATCTTACAGCCGATTCCGAACACCTGTCCCTCCTTCTGATATTCAATGGCCGCGGAAGCAACTGAATTCGCAAATCCCGTAATCGGCACAAGCGCACCGCCGCCGCCCCATTCCACCAGCTTCGGATACAGATTAAATCCGGTGAGCAGTACACTGGTCAATACCAGCAGCATCGAGCACCAGGAAGCCGCAGTCTCCTTGTCAAGTCCCATATTGTTTGTCGCATAATTCAAAATGAACTGCCCCAGCAGGCATATAATACCACCCGTTATGAATGCTTTGCACATACGCCATAGGAGGTTATACTTCGGGGTTACCTGCTCTACATGCTGTTGGTATTCTTGTTCTTTTTTCTGCTGTGTTGTCTGTGGTTTTTGATTGGTTTGTGTCATGTGATTGGTTTCCTTTCTTATTTGCATTGTATTGTTGTATGCAGGACATTCTGCACTATAGTTGCACTGTTGTATAGCATACTTTAATGTTGCCATTTAAGGATTGGCTAAGACGTCCGCGCAGGTGGAAGTTAATATCTACGGAGCCGCGCTCCCGCTCCGTAAAAAGCGTAGCGGGCACTAAGTTCGTGAAATACCTCACTAAGTGCCGACGCTTTTTAAGGGGCTCCTTAAGATATTAACTTCCGCCTACGCTGGGTAGTGGCTGTGTCTACTGAATATTTGCTATATCTACAAGGTATTGGCTTTGTCTATCGGTTAACGGCTTTGCCTGACGAGTATTGACTATGTCCATAACATGTGTTCTCGAGTTGAGGGTGTATCCAGTACCCAGCGTCGGATAGTATGTAGTTGTCATAAGGACCGTTGGAAAACGCCGGCACTTAGCGAGGTTTAAAGTTGCGAAGCAACTTTCGAGCTTAGTACCGTTGCGTTTGGAACCGAGCGGAAGCGCGT
>JAAUZY010000070.1 GCA_014804355.1 Lachnospiraceae bacterium | reverse complement strand
TTCTCAATGATATAATTGGCAATCTGGATTGCACGTTCCTCAATATAATCTTTCAAAAGGAAACCCCTCAGAACACTTTTTTACATTGTATGAAGTGGTTTGAGGGGTTATGACTGTTTCTTCTTTCTGAACCTATTCCGTCTCATTATGGCTTTATGGATGCACTACCAATCAGCACCTTTTTCCCACAAAAAGCAAACCCATACTTCCGAATCCGCTCTTCCGGCACTCCCTTCGCCTCGAGATTCGCCTGATACTTCTTCTCCTCTATTTGGTGAAGCGCTTCTTGTACTGTATCAAATAATTCTTTCTCGTTTTCGCTCTGTACTTTAAATTCTATAATGATAGAATCATCCTCCAGATTCTTTGGTTCCAACATTACATCGTACCGTCCAAAACCACTCTCACGATTCGAAGTAACCACATATCGGTCAGCAAGCTCTACCATCATTCCAAGTACAAATCCATGATAAAAACGCTCCGGTTCTTCCTCCGATGGTTTTTTCCCGATATCAAAATAACTGAATGTCTGCAGGGCAACTCTATTCATATAAGTATTCATTGCCTGAACATCATCATCTAACATCGCCTGAAGGAACGCGTTGTTGACTCTGCGGCACCCCTCAAACCAACTTTCAATCATCTGCTCAAACGTCACATAAACTTCCATATTTGTCAACTGCAAATCAAATTCTGCTTTTCGTCGTATCATATTGAATTCATAATGTATTGCACGCAGATATCCACTTGCAAGCAAGAGACTCCAAACCGCGTCATCTCCCTGATCCAACTGATTAAAAACAATTTGCTCATCAAATGTTGTACGGAACGTTTCGCCCTTCAACAGATTCTCCATTGACATCTTAATTTCCGGACTTCCTTCACGAATCAGCTTTACAACCAGTCTATTACTACTGGAATTAGCCCAATAAGTTCCAACTTCCTTCTTATCAAGAAAATTAATAATCGACCACGGATTGTATATATCTTTCTTTCCTCCGAATACAAATCCATCATACCAGTCTTTTACTTGTTGTTTCTGCTCATCCAATCCATACTCTTCTAAGGCAGCAAATACCTCTTTTTCCGTAAATCCAAAACATTCCGTATACTTTTTGGAAGTCGTTGTTACCACTTCCAAATTATTCAGATCAGAAAAAATGGATTCTTTGCTTATTCTGGTAACTCCTGTCATTATGGCTCGTTCCAAATAAGGGTTCGTCTTAAATGTAGAGTTGAATAAACTTCTGGTAAAGACCGTCAGTTCATCCCAGTATCCATTTACATATGCTTCCTGCATTGGTGTATCATATTCGTCCAGAAGGATTATCACTTTTTTCCCATAATATCTGCTTAGGAAATCAGAAAGAGATCTAATCGATACTGACGCTACACTATCCGACATCTCTGCCGAAACTTTTTGATAAAATGTTTTCTCCTTTTCGTTTAGTAAATTCCCGTTAAGAAGATAATCATGTTTGTTATACTGTTCTTCTATAATTCGACAAATATTCTCTCTTGCACCTGCATAGGTATTTTCTTTTACACTCGCAAAGCTAATGAAGAGTACCGGATATGTTCCTTGCAAATCCCTGTATTTCTCATCCTCCCATATATCAAGTCCCTGAAACAAATCATTTCTGTCAGCATAATTAACAGAAAAAAACTTCTCCAGCATACTCATATTTAACGTCTTGCCAAAACGCCTTGGACGGGTAATCAGTGTTACCTCGTCACCGGACTCCCACCATTCCCGTATAAAACCTGTTTTATCTATATAAAAATTATTATTTATCCTAACCTTCTCAAAATCCTGATTCCCGATACCAATCGTCCTCGCCATAATCGTTTCCCCTTCTTGTTCATGGATACAGACTTGTCTTATCTTTAATACTACTTATTTATAGTATATCTGCTTACCTTTTTAAATGCAACGAATCCTTCATATAAAAACTATCGGAAAGATATTCTCCCTCCGACAGCCTTCTATTTCTATAATATTGTCACTCCAAACTATGTTGTACTGTTACTGCTATATTTGAATCCCATTTCTGGAAGCAAATTCCCTGACCTCTTCATATTTTTCAATATCATTATCCCCGCGTAAAAGTCTGCACAACTCACTCATCCACTCTTCACACTGATAATGAATACTGTACTTCTTATCATATTCAACAACGGACGGGATCTTTTCTTCTTCCATTCTTGTCATACACCTTTGAAACGCAAGGTATAGATATTCTTTTGTTCTCTTCTCCTCCACTTCTATATTTCTTTTCCAAATCAACCCAGGTCGGTTCATCAACGCCAGATAAAGAATTTTATCCGCTTCTATACTTATTTCATCGAAGTAATCCGCGAGATAAATTCTTCCGTCAATTCTTTCCAGCCCTGTGTACGGATAGCTTCTTAACCATTTATTACGCTCCTCTGGACTTTCTATCCGATCGATAGCCTCCTTTGGCTTATTCAAACAGCAATATTTATACTTTTTTCCACTTCCACAGGGACATGGGTCATTTCTGCCAATTTTCTTCTTCGAACCAGGTTCATTCAACTCTCTGTCTAACGTATGGATCATTTCACCAAAATCTCTTTCAGCGGATATATTATCCTCTGATTTCGAAAACATCGCCCAATGCCGCAAAGTCTCAGCGGCATTGAAGGAAGTCTTGCAAAAGCCTGTCTCATTCTCCCGATATTTAAACATAGCATCTACATAGGAATCGTATTTCCCCATCGTAGACTCATCTATAAGATCTTTCTCAAACATATATCGAATTTCCGGAAGCATATCAATAAAATGGCATTGACACAATGTATATCCTATTGCATTATAAATATAATCATATTCTCTTTCATCATGCACATTTTGCTTTAAGAAATCTTTCCACTCGCTTTCTTCCAAAATTCCCTCTATATACAACTGCCCCATTACATCAAGCATCGCTGATCTGGCAAATTCATCAATATCCCTGTTGTGAATTGATTTTTTCAACAATTCAATATTGCCGTCATATGTATTGTATAGAATATCGCTTAGATCCGTCGTTATACAATCCCCAATCAGATACTCTGCTGTACCGTCCGGCAAGGACACAAGTTTCATAATCTCCGGAAACGCTTCTTTATCCTGGAACTCTGCCAACAAATATAATGCATAGAAATGAAGTTGATAATTTTCCTCCAAAGCCGATCCTTTACTAAGGGCATAGCTGACGGCTTCACGCAAGTATGGAATTGCCTCCTCTTTATTTGCAGTAATGATCCGAAATGCCTCTTTCGGAAACGTTTCGGTCAAATGTGTAATTTCTTCAATCGCCTTTTGTACTTCACTCATATTTTTATTTCCCTTCGTCTGGTATTTTAAATGTCTTTGATTTATTATAATCTTACCTTTTCTTTTTCACAATGTGATACTATAAAAAAGGTATTCGATAATCTATTACCCTTCGAACACCCTCACACTATCTATTCTATTATCCATGCAAACATATTCACCAACTGTTCTATTTTGTTACTACTGTATGTACCGTACTCTTACTAATCCCAAACTCCCTCGCAGTCTGTCTCACCGTAGCATTATTCTCAATGATATAATTGGCAATATTCATCGCTCTTCAATATCCGTCCTAGAACTGCCTCGTTAAAAGTGGAAAATCCCCATGCCGTAAACGGCACAGGGATCACCATAGTAATAATATATATCCACAAGGGTATCTTATACGCCTCTATACATCTGGATTATTCCTGCTATTTTCTCTGAAGAAACCTTTCTCCTTCATAGACCCGTACCGGATTCCCCCTGACAATACGGGTGTGTTCCCGCCATGCTGCATTGATCTGCTTTGCCTCCTGCTCTTTCTGTAAACATGAAAGTTTCTCCTGCAGCTTTTCCATTGCACGCTGCTTATTCTGGAACTGGCTCCGTTCCTCGGTAGACTGCGATACAAGACCTGTCGGGATATGTATAATCCGCACCCCAGTTTCTACTTTATTTACATTCTGTCCGCCTTTACCACCACAGTGAAATTTTTCTATACGGTATTCTTTATCTGCCACAATCTCGCCTTGTTCCGGGATAATGCTCACATCCACATACCAGTTTTTTCTTTTGTGGTTCTTTCTGAACGGACTTTTACATATCCACAATACCGTACCCTCAAGACCACTCATATCATGCCCCGTCCGAAAACGGATGGAATCAAAGCAGCCTTTTTCATAACCTTTAGTATCCGATAGTATTTCCAAATCGCCATATTCCCTTTTTAATGCTTCATATAGTTTTGCGACCGCCAACTGACATTCGGACGGTCCCTGTCCCGCACTGATCTGCACTATCATAAATGAATTTCCTCCCACTTACTTCCTGCTTTTTACTTTTTGCTTCCTGCCTTGAAATTATAGACAGGCTTTAATACTTCTGTGATTTCAACGGTATCTTTGATCTGTTCTGCGATCTCTGTCATGGAACGGTATGCAAAAGGCGCCTCATCTAATGTGTCTGCCCCTACACAACTGCTGTAAATACCCTCCATTTCCTTTTTGAACTCCGATACCGTATGCCGGTTCTTCACATCCTCACGCTTTAGTCTCCTGCCGGAACCATGCGGCGCTGAATAATTCCATCCGGCATTGCCTTTTCCAATTCCTAAAATAACTCCGTCTTTCATGTTCGCCGGAATAATTACACGCTCTCCCTTCCTTGCGGAAATGGAACCCTTATGAAGTATTCCGGAATCGTCCAGATAATTATGTGCTACTGAGAACTGCTCAACAGCTTTCCACTTCATTCCTTTTAGGATTTCCCGGACAATGATCTGCCTGTTCCATTCGGCATACCTCTGGATGATTCGCACATCCCCCAGATAAGCCGCCTTATGATCTCCCTCCAGATAACTCATGTAATAGGGTATTTCTTTAAGCTGTTCTTTCAGGCAGGTACTTGCAAGTTTTGTATAATATTCCGCCACTTCCTCACCCAAATGTCTGCTCCCTGTATGCACCACAAGGTACAGACTGCCGTCAGTGCCTTTATCCAGTTCTATGAAATGGTTGCCGCCGCCAAGTGTGCCGAGACTTCTCTCCGCTTTCTGCCTGTTGATATGGCGGATACAGTGAAGTTCTTCGTAGGAAAATTCCGCTGCCATGTGATGGGGTTCCTTGCGGATGGCAAATCCTGACGGTACATTTTCCCGGATGACCCTGTCCAGCTTCTGGAACTCTGCGTTATTCTTATTCAGTTTTACACAGGTCATACCACAGCCGATATCCACGCCCAAAAGCTGCGGGAGCACTTTATCCGTGACCGTCATGGAAAGACCGATTGGCGCAATCTTCCCCGGATGGATGTCGGGCATCATACAGATCATGCTGCCCTCTGCGATTTTATTATCGCATATCATTTTTACCTGTGCCTCTGCATACTCTTCCACATCGTCTGTGAAGATTTTTGCTTCAGCATAAATGCCTTTTACTGTTTTCATAATTGATATTTTTTCCCTTTCTTTATAAAAATGGGCACAAAAAAAGCACCCCAAAGGTGCTGGCTGCAAATTCTCTTTCTATACAGCTTACAAAACAACAGAAAATACTTATATAGTCTTCTATTGTCATAGATAAAATAAAACTATCTGTAATACGAAAGGAGCGCCGTACCTTTATTTGTCAATTTCTTGATTCTGTTTTGGATTGTTGTATTGTTCTGCATGGTAAGCCCTCCTTTCGATAATCAATTCATATCACTAACGGACAAATAATAACATAAGAATTCGTGATTGGCAAGCAATCATTTCTATTATTTACAACCTAACTGCCTAAAACATTTATTACACAATTAAAATTATATCCTATTATTGCAATAAATATTCCGAGCGATCCCCCTCTTGATCCTAAAACCATTTTTCGTTCTTTAATAAAAGTAATCCTTCTATATTTCAACAATACACTCAATGTATTTACCAAAGCTATGAATTACTTTCAGCCTAATATTAGGTTCAAATAACAGTTCGTTTTCACCCATATCCGCAACTAAATCGACATAGGCGAATGGCGTTCCTTTGGGAACATATATCTTAAATAGCGTATGTTGCTTTAGTGTCGCATATTGCCTGCCCCTTACCGAACCAAGACAAAGCGTAGTACTAAAATATCCTTTATCTGTTAGAATAGTATTTTTTCGAACAAAAACATACTACTGTAGATGGAGCTCATCTGTAAGCAGCCCTTCATAATCCTGCAATTCATGAAACATCCCATCAAGAATGACTGTTCTATCCTGTATCCGATACAGCATCACAAACTTATGTTTCGCAAATCTTATTTTTCTGTATCCATATTTTGCAAGTATAGGGTTATCACATATCTTCAGGGAATCCGCCGCCCTAGATAACCTCTTTGTAGTATCTCTTGCATCCGCAAGGATTGCTTTTGCCGCCTGTCTGCTGCCCAATGTCTCTACGGTATACAATACATACATATCCAGCCTGCGTTTTGCGGGTGGCATAATGATAACTTTATATACCGTATCTGTCACCAATCTCATCAAGGACTTGACCTAGATCTTCCCCCTCACCTGCTTGATAACATGCCCTTGACTCAGCCAGTTCTGCTAATATCTCACTGCCACTTAGCGGTTTATAAGGATTATCTGTACAAAAGTTTGTCAGCAGATAACTCTGTATTTCTTCCTGACGATCTTCCGGAATCGTTAATAACAATGCAAGATTGACCTCCAGTGTACTCATATATCTGTTTCCTCCATCATATTCTACATATCAGATCTCCTTCTTAATCACTTCTATTATAACAGGAAATACCAAAATTAACACATAATATGGTTTTATTATACCCTTAGCCTTTTTATTTCACAATCCAATATTTTAAAAAGAACATTTAGAAGTTCTGTAACAGTTCTTCCAAATGCCCTGTCTCTATTTCCCACTATTTTACCCGCCACACAAACCGTTCTATTTCGTTACTACCGTATGTACCGTACTCTTACTAATCCCAAACTCCTTCGCAGTCTGTCTCACCATAGCATTATTCTCAATGATATAATTGGCAATCCGGATTGCTCGTTCCTCAATATAATCTTTCAAAAGGAAACCCCTCAGAACACTTTTTTACATTGTATGAAGTGGCTTGAGAGGTTATGACTGTTTGTTAGTTCAAAGATTGTTCTTAGTCAAAAGCACAATTCTTCCAAGCTTTTCTTTAACGCCGGAATATCCTCCAGCAATGTATTCCAAACAATCTCCAAATCAACGTTTTCATAATCATGCGCATGCAGATTTCTCATTCCTCTAATTGCACGCCACGGAATATTTTTGCTACATTCTTTCGTTTCATCTGATAATCTATTAGCAAGTTCTCCAATCTGAATAATACACATATTACATGCATATTGAAAAGAAATATCCGTTTTATATCTTTCAAAATCGGCATCGAATCTTGTCATAAGAGTATCTATATCTCCACAGTATTTAATCATTTTCTTAATAATCAGAATATCCTCATTCTTCATACAAAAGCACCCCCTCCTGCATAATCGCAGAAAGAAACCGTTTATCCTCAATCCCTGTGGTCACAACATCAACATGACAATTCAAAGCATCTTCTAACTCATCAACAAATGCAAAATACTGCAACAGACTTTTCAGCTTTCCACGTTCGATATATAAATCAACATCGCTGCCATCTTTTGCCTCGCCTCTGGCATAAGATCCAAACAGGCTCATACGTCCAATTCCATATGCTTTGGCAATCGGAGCTGTTTTATTCTTTATTTCATTAATAGTATATCGCATACACACTCACTTCCCTTGCCATCATTCCATAATTTATTTCACACTTGAACTCAGAATACCTAGAAATAACCTTATAATCATTTTACCCTAAATCCAAATTCTACACAATCAAAAACTTTCCAAAACATTTATCCAAAACATTTATCCTTCACGATAGTATATCTTACTCCAGACTTAAGCCAAATATTTCGCATTTTTTAGCTGTCTTCCATGCTTGATGATTTTTTCAATAAACCATTGACTACATTACTATCCTTTGATATGCTCATCAAAAGGCATAATATTTTAAATTCGAAACATTGTTTATATGTGTTTATTCCTATTTATGCAAGTGACTATCAGTAAACACCCGCAAACAAAGAATCTAATTTAAACTATCATGTCTGACAACAGTACTCTGCCATGCAGCTGTATTTTTGTCGGACTTTATTATGCCTTTTAGTACAAACCAAATACTAGGAGGTATTTTTTATGGAAAAAGAGGATTTCATTTTCATCCAGGATCAAATCGGCTACAACTTTCAAAATACCGATTTGTTGCAGCAAGCATTCATCAGACGCTCCTATTCGAAAGAATACGGCGGAGAGGACAATGAGGTATTAGAGTTTATCGGTGACAAGGTACTGGATCTTATTGTGGTAAAGCTACTGACGGAAAAATATGGTTGTTTTATCGGTGATTACGAGGACTTTAATCCAAATGAAGAATTTGATGAGTTTGTATGTAGTAAAAATGAAGCTGAATTAACGGAACTCAAGAAAAAATTAGTTCAAAAGAAAACACTTGCAGAAAGAATCGATGTCTTAAATCTTTCCGATTATCTCATTATGGGAAATAGTGATATCCAGAATAATATTAACGAAGAAATTTCTGTTAAAGAAGATCTGTTTGAGGCAATTATCGGTGCAGTGGCCCTGGATTCTGATTGGGACATGGAAGAACTTCAGGATGTTGTTCAAATTATGCTTGATCCCGACAGTTATTTTAAAGAAGATATGGATGTCAATTATGTTGAGCTTATACAGGAATGGACATTAAAAAGGTATGGCATGCTTCCACGGTATCATTTTGAAAAGGCTTATCCGGCTGCCCTCTTAACTAACCTTGCTACTATCTCAACCCCATATAACGGCAATCCCGAATTGAAACATACATGCCTGCTAAAATTAGGTAAACTGGACAAAATTTTCAGAAGTTTTGGCACCTCTAAAAATGAAGCCCGAAAAGCAGTATGTGCATTAGCTTATCAAGTATTAGAGCGCAACAACATGCTATTATCTATTCGTGATGAAATTCCGAACCCAAATATCAACGATGCCATCAGCCAACTTGAAATACTTGCAAGAAGAGGGTATTTCTCAATTCCTTATTATGAATTTGAACAAAAATATGATACCGAGGGAAACCCTGTCTGGAATTGTGTCTGCCACATAACAGACATATCAAAACACTTTTGTGCAAAATCATCCTCTAAAAAAAGTGCCAAGAAACAGGCCGCATATCAAATGCTCAAATATACTTTAGATAATAAAACCGAGGCTAAAATAGAACGGATAGGCGAAAAAAGCAGTGCTTTATCCTACAGTGGGATAACACTTACCACTTTGGCAGAAGTACAAAAAAAGAACCGTAATTTTTTTCCTGTTAATCAGTGATCAGCTTCGTTACATCTTAATAAAACGTTTTGATATATTCATATAAGCAACAGTTCATATGCCTAATATCATATACCTATCAAGCGCAAAATAAGGCCGGAAATTTGTTCTTGGATTTCCGGCCTATGATTTACCTATGCATTTTCTATGATAAAGATCGTATAGGTGTCCGGCAACATTAATATCCCTTCCCCGCTCTCTATCCTCATCCAGCAGCCCCCTACAACTCATTAACCGTCTCCGTAATCGCCATCTCCCTGATCCTCCTCGCCGGCGCATGCACCGCCGCGGTACATGCCAATACGAAAATGAGCAAAACGATTATAATCGGCTCAAACGGAACCGTCCACGTTCCTCCGAAGTGCGAATAAATCAGCTTGTTCATTAGCAGACGGTGCATATACAGTCCGCCCGCAAGCCCGATCACCATTCCGCATGCGGCATAGGTTACGGCTTCCGCCGCGATCATTTTGGTCATCTGGCGCACGCTCATGCCGACAGCACGCATGGCGCCGTACTGCTTCATTCTGGCCGACACGCTCATGGAAATACTGTTCATAATATTAAAGACCGTGATCAATGCTATAATCGTTAGGAAACCATAGGCTGCAATTCGGAATACCCAGAAAGTAGAATTGCTCGTCTGATTGTCCTCCCGCCGGTCGTAAAATTCATTTTCACCTGTTAACGTCCTGATCGTCTCGACTGTTTCTTCCGTTGCGTCCTTAGTAAGCTGCGCATTCAATAAATTATAATTTTCCTCTCCCGTGATCCGTCGGAAAGTCTCCTCCGTGCAACACACCGATATGCCTTCAACTCCTATGCCCTCCGACACAACACAGGCAATTTCCACTTCCGTCTCTCCGATTTTAATTTTATCTCCCGTATCCAGCCGGCTGTCCTGATTAAAAATGGTAAATACATAGTCCGTGTCGCCGTCGACCTTGGACAAGTCACCGCTGACAACAGATTTCTTCGTCCACGAGAACATATAGTCATCGTAAGAAACCAGATCAACACTGCCGGGAACACCGTTAATATCCGCAGGTACATTCTTAGACATCGCACATCCGAAAGCCGCTTCCACCCCGGTAACTGCGCCGATTTGCTCCTTCAATCCCCTGTCAATGGAATTCCTATTGTCTATTGCCGCGATGGAAATGTCCGGGTTCAGATCACTCTCCGACGGCAGAATCTTCCTTGCAAAATCAAGTCCCGCATAGAAAGTCAGAAACAAGGCTGCCGTAAAGGCAAAAGATAACGACATCAGTGTCATGTTCTTCTTAGACATTGCCGCATGATATACGCCGAGAGCGCTTTCGACTTTAAACATACGTGTATTTGCCGCACGGGAAATTTTTCTTCCAGATTCCGCATTGCCTGACACCGCCGCCATCGGCGATACTGCTGCCGCACGTTTCGCCGGAGCATGTGCCGCCAGCAGCACGGTAATCACGCCGACCGAGGCGCCACATACGACAGCCACAATGCTGAACCGGAATGAATAGCTGCTAAACTCGCCGCCTACCACATTTTTTAATACAATACACAGAATCCATGTAAACACGATCCCCACGCCTAATCCGATGGGAATGGCAATCTTACACCAATTTAAAGCTTCCAGACGGACGAATCGCATCACTTGCGTCTTGCTCGCACCGACACACCGCATCATTCCGAAGAACTTCGTCCGCTGCGACACGTTACTATTCATACAGCTTGAGATCATCAGCACACCTGCAATCAGAACCATGGCGAACACTGCCACAGCAAGACCATAGATCCAGTTGATCCCCTGATTGCTGCTGGCACCCGACATACCAACCGTGATAATATTCTCTTTAATATCTCCATCCGGTATGCCGTAATACGCCTTCATATCGGTAATCGCTTCTTTCAATTTCGTCTTTTCTTTAAACTGCACATACAGTACCGGCTTTATACTCTCTTCATCGGCATATCCATTTGCGCTGCATATGGTATGGAACGCACCGACACTCATATAGGCGCAGACACCGTCATATTTAACAGCCTCCGACACCCACTCATCCACACAGAATCCGGTTACAGTGTAATCAAATTCTCCGGCCGGTGTATGGATCGTAACCCGGTCGCCTATACGGATTCCCAACGCTTCCTTTGCAGTCGTGTTCAGCATTACTTCCGTGTCATTCTGCGGATAAGTTCCCTCTGATTCATAATTTCTAATGTCTTCTATGTACGCCTGCTCTGTTCCGTACATAATAACTCTTCTGTCTCCGATCTGATATCCCTCATAGACCTCTTCACCGAATGTACAATATCGGGATGTGGCGGACACATTGCTCTGGTGCGCGATCTGATTCTCCGCTTCCTCCGACAGACCGCTTATCGTGATATGGTAGTTTCCATGTTTCTTTATCATGGCCTCTTCCTGGTCCTTCATTATGACTTCCGCCATGGAAAAGACGCTGGTCACGAGAAACACTGCCAGAATAATACAGATCAGCGTAAGACGGTTCTGCTTCCTGCGCTTCTTTGCGGAGATGGGAATCAGGCTGAGATAGCTTTTCATAGGATAGTTCTTCATTCCGAGCACCTCCCCAAATCCGTCAGCACACCGTCCGACACGGACAGCACCCGGTCAGCCGTCTGTGCAATCGTACGGTTATGGGTGATCATGATGATGGTCTGTTCATATTTCCTGGACGCTTCTTTCAGCAGTGCAATTACCTCGCTGCTGTTCTGAGTGTCCAAATTACCGGTGGGCTCGTCAGCTAAGATCAGAGCCGGTCTTGTGATCATCGCACGCCCGATCGCCACCCTCTGCTGCTGCCCGCCGGACAACTGGCTGGGCAGATGGTTTCGACGCTCCTGCAGATTGAGCACCGTGAGCAGTTCTTCCAGATACTTTCTGTCGGGTTTCTGATAATCCAGCAGCACCGGGAAAATAATGTTCTGCTCCACCGTCAGTTCGGGAACCAGATTAAACGCCTGAAAAATAAAACCGATATTTCTCCGACGGAAGACCGTAAGTCTGCTCTCCGGCATGGCAAAAGTGTCCTTGCCGTCGATCAGCACTTTGCCCGACGTTGGTACATCAAGCGCACCGATCATATTAAGCAGCGTACTCTTACCGGAACCCGATTCCCCGACGATTGCCACATATTCTCCCTTCGGAACGGAAAAGCTGACATTTTTTAATGCCTGTACGGCTGCCTCTCCGCTGCCGTAAGTCTTACAGATTTTGTTGACTTCTAATAAATTCATCTCCACTTTACCTCGCTCTTTTATAATCTCTTTGTACAAGGTCAGAATAATACGCAAACCCTACACGCAGGCTTCAGCAAGACTACAATTTTGTAGGAATGTAACTGTTCAGAAAGTGTTTCCGCGAGGTGTTTTTGTGAGTGAAGCGTAAGCGGAAGTCACAGAAAACCCGAGACAGACATGCGCGAAATTATGCAGAATGCGTAATTTCTGTGCATCTACGTAACTGCGAAGAACAAGGTTCTGAACAGTTACGTAGGAATTACTAAGAAGTTCATGATAAAAGTGGCTCCTTCACCCAGCCGGCTGTCCACTTCAATGGTGCCGTTGTGGGCTTCCGCCACGGATTTGGAGAGCGGCAGCCCCAGCCCGATTCCCTGTGTATCTTTAGAGTATCTGCTGCGATAAAATCTTTTAAAAATATGATGTAGATCTTCCGGATGAATTCCGGTTCCGTTATCTATGATTGCAATACGAACCACAGACGCAGACTCTCTCCACTCTATTAAGATTCTGTCCCCGTTTTCCGTATGATCCATGGCGTTTTTGACAATATTACTGACCGCCTCCACGATCCAGTTCCGATCACATAAAAAAGAAAGGGAATCACTGCCCGACAGGACAATCTCCTTCCCCTCCTGCTCCGCACGGAATGCAAAATGTTTCTTCACATCCTCCATCATTTCGGAAATATTTTCCGTCCGCTTCTCCATCACCACAGACCCGGCGTCAAACTTCGTAATCTTCAGCAGATTCTGCACTAACGTTTCGATCCGGTCAAGCTCCTGCTCAGACAGATCGGTAAATTCCTTAATCGCCGCCGGATCGTTCGCTCCGGCTTCTGACTGCATAATACCGTTATAGATATTGAGAGCGGCAAGCGGTGTCTTTAGCTGGTGGGAAATGTCTGAGATCGTATTTCGCAGGAATTTTCTTGATTTCTCTTCGCTTTCCGCCTTTGCATTCAGAATGGCTGCCAGAGAATTGATTTCATGGAACAGTCTGTACAACTCCCCCTCCTCATCACACTCAATACGGGCAGTTCTGTCACCGGCAATAAATTCCCGAATCTGTGTCACCGCATCCTCCATCACCCGGTCCTGCTCCCTAAAGTATCTGCAACAGACTGCAAGTACCGCAATGCCGATACTGACCGCACAAACTGCTATGGATATAACCGTTCTCCATCGCTCCGGCGTGATTTCTTCCGCCCGTAAAACTGTCCCTGCCGATTCTGACAGAATCAATATAATCGAAAGTATAATAAATATCAGCAGGCAGAGTGTGATCTGGCCAAACAGCGCTCTTACCTTCTGATTTGTTAATATCCTCATTCTTTCCTCCGCACCTTTCTTTATTATGCATGATTCCACTTATACCCCATCCCTCGGACCGTCACGATCTTTTCCGGCGCTCCGGGGTCGTCCTCCACCTTCATCCGCAGTCTGCGTATATATACGGTAAGCGTCTTATTATCGATAAAATTCTCATCGCAATCCCACAGTCTTCCCAAAATCTGTTCGGGCG
>JAAUZY010000069.1 GCA_014804355.1 Lachnospiraceae bacterium | reverse complement strand
TTCTTTTTTTTATGGTGATTATAAATTTTATTGGTAATGTACTATATTTTCAAGGCAAAGATGTTGTGAAGATGTATCAACCAATGAAATTGCTTTTGCTAAGTTATAACCGTATTAATTGGAACGCGTCAAATACGCTGCTGTTGCTTCAGCTATATCCTCTCTTGGTGGTATGCCCGGCGGGGTTTTCATTGGCAAGGGAGTATCAGCTTGGTACAAGAGTATTTTTGGTTTCCAGATTAGGAAATTTTACATATCAGGTAAGTAAATACTTGTCTGCATTTCTGACAACAATGATTATTTTTACAGGACCTTTCTTGTTGGAGATTATTTTGAACTGTCTGTCATTTCCTCTGTCCGCCACGGGTGATTTATCAAATATGTCAATATATGACAGTGCTTACATAATTGGTGTAAATCGTTACTTTATGAAAAGCATATATCTGTATTCCCCATATCTGTATGCTGTGATTGGAACGCTTCTTTTTGGAGTTGTATCAGGATTGCTCGGTGTTTTTACTGTGGCGGTATCTTCAGTTATAAGAGTTAAATATAATGTTTTTCTTTTTCTGCCTGTCTTTGTTACTCTGAATATGTCAACGATATTAGCGAGAGGTTTTCCGAAAGATGCACCCAGCATCAAGTGGTATGATTATGTTTTGCTTTTTAATGATGAATTAAAGAGTATAAGTTTTGGGTTAACAGGTATATTGGTGCTCGTCTTATTTTTGATAGGTGCTATCTGCGTTAGCGGAAGAAAGGATTGTCTGTAATGAAGAATAGGTATCGGCTATTGTTTTTAATAGCGGTATTGGGTGGTGTGTATCTTTCTGTGATGTATATAAATCCATATAGTGGCGTAGCTGCGCTTTCAGAAATGATTTTACAGATAAGTGGTTCACGAGGCAGGTTTGTATTGGGTTTTTCATATTCTGATCTTGTGGATTTTGGAATGCGTTTGTTTCCGGAATTTATTTTTGAATTGTATGCAGGGATTATGTTATATCGTCATTTTTGCACAGCAAGCATTTATATTTTTTCACGTTATCCGTATCGTGTAAAGTGGTATATTAGGGAAGCCGGTCATCTGGGAGGGGCAGTATGTATATTTAATTTGATTTTACTGGCAGTGACAATACTTACATCTGCCGGCCGCTATGAATTACAGATAGACAGTGCAGGCATAGTGTTGATGGCATATCATTTTTTGATCCATTCGTTGTGGATCTATGCAATGGCACTGTCAGTAAATTTGCTTGCTATATATTTTGGGAGCAATACAGCATATGGGTTAGTGATTTCTGTACAGTTGGTTTGTATCGTGCTGTTAAATCTTATGGATTGGCTTGTAAGGTATTATGATGGTGGTAAGCTGTCATATGAAAAAGTTATAAAATGGAATCCTGTTGCCCATCTGGTATTGGCTTGGCATAGCAGTAATATAGAAAGAGTCAGTCAAGTTCTTACATCACCATATATGCAGGTGGATTTGAACTGTTCCCTAATAGTGTTTTTGCTGTTTGGAATAATTATTACATCTATAGGAGCGTTTATTGTAAAAGAGTACGATTTATTGGTTTCAGATTTGGAAGCGGAGGTACCATAAGTGGAATTGATTGCAAATAACATAAACAAAACGATACGGGGAAGAGTGATACTTTCTAATGTCAGTCTTTGCTTACAAAGCGGAAATGTATATGGATTCGTCGGTAAAAACGGATCAGGGAAAACAATGCTGTTTCGGGCATTGTCGGGACTGATGAGAATAGATTCCGGCAGTATCGTATGGGAAGAAAAAACTCTGCACAAAGATTTTTCGGTATTGCCGAGTTTGGGAATTATCATAGAAAATGCAGGTTTGTATCCTAATTTTACAGGTATACAAAATCTTACATATCTTGCCAACTTGACAAAGAGAGTCGGGCAGGAAGAGATAATCCATGCGATTACCCGTGTTGGATTGGATCCATATGATAAAAGATTATACGGAAAATATTCACTTGGAATGAAACAACGTCTTGCGATTGCTCAGGCTATTATGGAAAAACCTGATGTAATTATGTTGGATGAGCCTACAAATGCTCTTGATGAAACGGGGGTAGAGGAGATCCGAAAGATCATTTTAGAGGAAAAAGCAAGAGGGGCATTGATCCTGCTGGCAAGTCATAATAAAACGGATATTCAGGTTTTGGCAGATGAATGGTACAGAGTAGAAAATGGTCATGTAATAAAGCAGGAGGCGGATTTATGAGGCAAAAGCTATTATTGTTCTTTACCGTATGTGTATTTTTAGCAGTAATGGCGTTGGGTATTGTGAAAAAACAGACATATACAGATTTGACGAAACAGGAAAATTATCTGGCGCAGGTTCAGGTTGCAGAATTACCGGAAAAAATTGCAGAGAATGCATGTGCTGTCATGTCCCAAAGTCTGCCAAATTCAGCTATTATATTAAGGGTAGAAGTGACCGGAGAGATTGAGCATTTGTTTCAGGTGGGCAGGCAGAAGGCAGTAATTCGGGAAGTATATGCGGGCAATGAATTGGAAAAAGGTGAAGAGATATATATTTTTTCTAATCATTGGCAATTAGTTTCAGATGGAAATCATGACTCGATTGGAAGAAGATTTGTGAATATCATGGAGGTTGGAACGGAATATTTGGTGTTTGCGGAAGCTGTAAGTGAGGAGATGGAAACCGGCGATCTATTAGTTGAATTGTGCGATGATTTTATTATTGCACCGGTGTTCTGCTATGAAGAGCGTCAGAATGTGATAGTGCCGACTTCGGATGATACAACATATGTTGCTTATGCGGATGTAATGGATAATGAGTTTTTTGTTACATCGGAAGAAACGCTGCAGCTCGTAGAAACGCTGAAAAGCCGGATGTTATCTTTATATCCTGGGGATATGGTTAATTGATAAGAATGCCGGCAAAAATATGGATTGGTTTGTGCCTGTGTTGAACAAAGATTTTGGGGAATAGACGCAACGCGTGAAGGTGATAAGCAGTATATTGAAATATTCTATCCATATACTGATGAGGAGACAGTTGTGAAAAAACGAATAATTGAAAAATGTGTAAATACTCTTATAGCTTTGGTAGCAGTTGGAGTAGCGGCTGGAATGGTAGTCAGAGTGGCGACAATAGTAATCGGCGGTCTTATTATTGTGTCTAAATCTTATGAGAAAAAATACAAACCCGATGATATTATTTCGGAAGCAATCTATGAAGCGGTAGGCGATGAAAAAGTACGTTATTGTGGCAAACAATTAAGAAACCCGGGTAATCTTGGTGTGTCAGCTGAATATATCACATATACATATCAAATACGTGATCATGAAGACGCAAACCTGCTGACGGATATGGTAGAAGCAGCCAATGCAGTCATAAAAAAAGACAAAACGGTAATGCAAAAAATAAATTTGGTTATTGAGGAAGAATTTGTATCGGGAGCATATAGAACGGCAGTCAGTTTACAAAATTATTATGAGGGTGTAGATGAATATATACAATATAAATCTTTTCAAAATCTATATATCGGGGAAACTGTCTTTAGTTCCGGCCCTTACGGTAAGGCGTCAACCTATGCTACCTTGCCGGACATCAGAAGATTATGTGTCATCAAAGAGATAGCGCAAGATGCAGAAGAGGAAGGAATCGACTGGTGCGAGATCTGGCCGGACTTGGAGTGGTATGAAGTTTTGGAGGATTAATTTTATTAACTGCCGCTTTTGCGAATGATCATTCACAAAGCGGCAGCATCATAAGACTTCAACAGCCCTTCATCAAGAAGGAACTGTTCTATTCCGATATACTGTATACCGTGTTCATCCGTCCAGGGTTTCAGGTAGTCTTTCACAACAACAATCTTTTTGAAAGAATCCGGAATGCGTAGCAGCGATGCGATCTCCTGTTCTTTTTTCTCCGGATCTGCGATGCTGAGAGCAGACTGGACGTAAAACCTGTCGCTTCCCCTGTTCACCACAAAGTCAACCTCAAGCTGTTTTCTCATGCTCTTCCCATCCTGTCCCTTGGTGTTATATTCAACAACACCGACATCAACATCAAGCCCTCTCCGGATCAAGTCGTTATACAATACATTTTCCATTAGGTGCGTCTCTTCCAATTGACGAAATCCAAGTCTGGCATTTCTCAATCCCGGATCAGAATAGTAGTATTTAGAAGGGGTTTTAATGTATTTTCTTCCCTTGACATCATACCGCATTGCCTTCTGAATCAGAAATGCGTCCAAAAAGTAATCCAAGTAATGGTCTATAGTTTCCGGCGATATATTGACCCGCCTTTCACTTTTAAAGGTGTTTGACAGCTTATTGGGATTGGTTAATGAACCGATGCCTGATGCGAGGACATCCAGCAGAATCTCCAACACTTCCTCCTGATTTACAATCTTATGACGCTCAAGCACATCCTTGAGGTAAGTCCTGCTGAAAAGATCACGAAGGTATCTGCTTTTTTCTTCATGCGTATCCAGTGTTGTCACAACAGGCATACCACCGTAAGTGTAGTAGTCCTGCCATGCCCCGCGCTTGTCTTCCTCGTACGCCTCGTAGAATTCCGCAAATGAAAGCGGAAACACCCTGATTTCATCACCTCTGTCGCGAAACTGTGTCAGAATGTCCGAGGAAAGCATCTTTGAGTTACTTCCGGTTACATAGACGTCTACATTCGGCATCTGCATGAGCCCAAGTACCACATCAATAAATGTGATTTTTGCTTCAGGATCGTTCACATAGGGATTCGGTATTTCGGATACAAACTGGATCTCATCTATGAACACATAGTATTGCTTGTTGTTGTCGGTGATCTGTTCCCGGATATGATTATCCAGTTCTATCGGATTCCGGTACTTTGCATTTGCAAGGATATCCAAAGCAAGACCGATAATCTGCTCCGGCGGGACACCCTCGCTAATCAGATAATCTTTGTACAGATGAAAGAGCAAAACGGATTTCCCGCATCTACGCAGACCTGTAATAACCTTTGCCCGCCCGTTCTCTCTTTTTTGGATCAGTTTCTCCAGGTATTGTTTTCTTGGCAGCATCTAAATCACCTCTGGGATTTTTGCGAATTGAAATACTGTTTTATAATTTTACCAAATATCTGTAGAAAAATCCACTGACAGAACTGAAATTTTTGCGTATATACGCAAATTTTTTATTTATCACTATCTCGCGGTAAAGAAACTCTTGACCTTTTTCTGCCTATTCCCTATACTGATTACAACAGAACCCGCCACGCCTCTGGTTTTACTATGCGCAACCCGGCGGGACTTTTTTTGAATGAGGTCAATCAGCCTCTGGATGCTACAGAATATCCCGCTGTAAAAAAAGAGCCAATACAATCAATCCGTTTAAGGATTCACTGTTTCGGCTCCAGGCTCTATGTTTACTAATATTTTGTTTTTACATCGCTTGCAGTATATTTGATGATCACCGTGTCCGGTCTAATTTTGATGAAATATTCGTTACCGCATACGGCAAAAAAGTAAGACTGCTTTGAGTCATATTAAACAGATCGACTTCTTTGGCGAGCGTGCCTACTCTCGCTCATCGGTAATTTCTTTTAAAATCATTGCCGTATTTGGCTTAGTTGACTTGAGAATATAATCCGGAGCTTCTATAATTTCCGGAATGTATGAATAGAAACGTTCATAGTCTAACGGGTGTCTTTCTTTTATATGCGCAATCCTTTCTTTTTTAGTTCCAGTCCTTACAGCAAGGCATCAACCTGCTCTACTCTGTCAGATATCAGAAGATTATGTGTCATCAAAGAGATAGCGCAAGATGCAGAAGAGGAAGGAATCGACTGGTACGAGATCTGGCCGGACTTGGAGTTCTATGAAGTTCAGGAGAATTAGTTGTGGAGACCGCCGCTTTAGCAAGTGAATGTTCGCAAAGCGGCAGTTTATTAATGGCATAGATTGTAATTACCAGAAGATTACCACCCGATCCATCATTCGATAAACGTTGACGGTGTAACTGCATGGAAGACAATCATGCCGTCAAATGTGGATTGTGGAATGATAATTGCTGTATATGCAGATTTTAACATTTTCAGCATACCGGACAGACCGACATTAAGAGTGGTAATAGTCTGCTCGCTGCTCACAATCTGTTCCCATCTTTCATCAGACTGCGCGCTTATAAAGTCAATGAAATAGTAATTGTTGTCGGTATCATCAAGCTGGCTGTTCAGTTCATTTGAATTGCTGACTTCAACAACCTCAAACCCGCCCTTGTCTCTCTGCGAATTAAATCGTGTTTTCTGCGCGTCTGTTCCGATCGCATAGTAGCCGTTTTCAAGATTTTCTGACAATAACTCTCCTAAACATGTGTATCTGGCAACAGATGTTTTTCCGATATGTCCATTATGACCATTGATAAACAGAATACTGCCGTCTCCATGCTGTAAGAACCATTCTACTTTTTCGTACATATATTGGTCGCGTGTCGTATTGTAGTCATTGCTCAACTGCACATCACAATTCGCATAAATTGTATTCGCACATTCTCTTGCAAAATCAAAAGCATATTCTCCGGAAAGCTCTACAATGTCGGCGCGGGCAGTATCCATTTGATTAATTAATTCTGCGGCTGCTTCTTTTGCATTGTTTAACGAGGTCTTATCTAAAGAATATCCGTTTTCATCCGTAAGCTGGGCAAAACTTTCCGTATATTCCGCGCTTAATTCCGGAACAGTCTGGTCTAGAACGGAAAACAGATACTCTTTGTTATTGTCAAAGCGCTGCACATCCATGCCATAGAAATGCAATGCTTCCTCTGGTGAAACAGCTTCATTATAAGATCGCATCCATTCTATCAAATCAGTCATTTCCTGAGTCCGGTAAATGGCAAAACCGATTTCAGACGCAGCTTCTTCGGCAGAACCGACACCGCCATTGATATAATTGTCTACTTTCAGCGCACCGCCGAAATCTCCTTCGATAATAAAAGTCCGGCAGCCGTTGTTGTTTACTAATGATTTGAATACATCGGCTTTCATTTGATGATATTGTGCCACGCCATGACTTGCCTCTCCCAGCCCCACTACCTGTACATCAGAGGATATGGGAATCATGTCAACGTCGGCTTGCGTATAAGAAAAATCCGCCGACGCAGATGAGGCGGAATTGCCGCAACCCGTAAGCAGAGCCAGACAGGTTATCAATGCCGTACAGGCACTTAAAAATTTTCTCAACTTCATGTAAAATACCTCATTTCTCAGCGTTTATATTTTCATTTCTGGTCAATCCCTGATAAATCAGGATAGCACAAATCGTTGACACTACGGTTGTTACTATCGAATTCAAGTCAGTGCCACGCATATTGCAGATTACATGGACTATTATATTAACAATTATTGTTATCGCTATTGCGACAGCTCCTTTTATAAAATGCTTCATCATTTCGAATCTCCTTTCAAAACCAAATATAAACTATTAATAAGCATATTTCTGTTGTGCCGTGTTCACAGCTCTCTCGCGAATACAGCATAGCAGAAAAAGCAGCGGTTCCTTCAAAACTGTCGTAAAATGCCGGATTTTGTGAATAAACGCTTTTCCATGCCTCTGAAAACAACGGTTATTCATCATTTTTGCATGATGCTTGCTATTGGGTTCTTCATTCAGTATAATAATATACGCTTGCGAAACTCGAAGGGAGAAACCGGATGGAACCTTATCTTTCTCTGTTATTTTCCATTTTTTTTATTGCAATCACGATTCGAAATGTCTGGCCGCAAAAAATGGGGTTAAAAGCCTTTGCGGTGCTTTATGCTATGATGTTTTGTGCCGCACTGCCCACACCGCTGTTGACATTCAAGCAGTATGGATTTTTCAATGTTCTGTTGGCTGTCTGTTTATACGGCTTGATTACTTATCGGGATACCCGCCCTAAAAATATTTGCATGGGACTTTTCGGATGCGCACTTGCCATTATTCTGGAGAATGTGCTTGCGGCTTTCTGGAGGTCATTGCCTATAGAGCCTTTGCAGGATAATCTCTGTACAGAGGTTTGCGAGGTGGTTCTCCGAGTGATGTTTTACTATATCATTACGTTGCTTTGCGGTAAGGCAATCCGGCGCGGACTGCTGAACAGGAAGGGCTTGTTGCAGATGCAGCAGGTATGGTATCTGATTGATGCGGCTCTGCTGCTGTTTGTCATTGTGTTTTTCTTTACGGGAGTCGGGAAGGATGTAGCTTCGGCCGCCGGACTGATTTATTATAATGCGCTGCCCTTTGTGGGCTATTTCCTGGTGGCGGTTTTACTGTCTCTTTCGATGTTCAGGACCTATCGCGAAAAAATACAGACAGAAACCAAGCAAAGAGAATTTCAGGATTTACAGGATTACACACGTAACTTAGAAGCCATGTATGATGGGCTGCGCTCCTTTAAGCACGATTACATCAATATCCTGACCTCGCTGTCCGGTTATATTGAGAATGGAGATATGGCGGAGTTGAAGGACTTTTTTGAGGAAAAAATTCTCCCCACCGAAAATCTGATTATGCAGGGGGATTATAAGCTGAATCAGCTCAGCAATATTGCTGTGTTGGAGATCAAGAGCCTGCTTTCCGCCAAAATGATTCATGCACATGAAATGGGAATCAATGTCACCATTGATATTCCGGAGAATATCCCGTGCTTTCCCATGGATACGGTAGATTTAGCCCGGATTCTTGGAATTTTCCTGGACAATGCCGTGGAAGCGGCTCTGGAGGCAGTACATCCTGAAGTCGGATTGAATATCATACAGAATTCGGGCACAGTTGCAGTCATTATCAGTAATAGCCTGCAAGATGGCGACATAGCCCTGCATAAACTGAAACAACAGGGATTTACCACAAAAGCAGGACATACGGGAATCGGTCTTGCGAATGCGCAGAGAATGATTCGTTCGTATGACAACATACTTTGGGAAACCACCACGAAGGACGGCTGTTTTACGCAGTATTTGGAGATTGCAGGGGGAAAGTCCAAACTTGCAAGCTGAGTAAGAATGGAGGAGTAGAATGCTTCATATTTTTGTATGCGAAGATGATGATGCACAGCGGAGGAATGTTGTACAGACCATTCATAATACGGTGATGATGGAAGAACTGGATATGCAGCTTGTTCTGGATACCGCCGATCCTTATGAGTTGTTAGAGGTGGTCAAGACAAGCCGGAATACGGGAATCTATTTTCTCGATATTGATTTGAACTGTGACATGAACGGAATGAAGCTGGCCCAGCAGATTAGGAAGTTCGATCCCCGCTGCTTTATCATATTTATAACCGCCCATTCGGAATTGAGCTATATGACATTCCAGTACCGGGTAGAGGCGATGGACTTCGTACTGAAGGATAATCCCGCCGAGGCAAAGGTAAAAATCAGAGAGTGTCTGCTTCACGCGTGGGAGCGCCATACCTCGCAGACGAACAAGGTTCATAAAACTTATACGATTGAGATTGGGGAGCGAAAAATCAGCGTCGATTATCAGGATATTCTCTTTTTTGAAACCTCCAGCAATATTCACAAGGTCGTTTTACACGCCAAAGACCGCCAGATAGAATTTTCCGGAACTATGAAAGATCTGGAGAACACGCTGGATGACAGTTTTGTGCGCTGTCACCGTTCTTTTATTGCGAACAGGAACAACATTAAAGAGGTGGATACAAAGAATAGGATTATCTATTTTGTCAATGGGGAGTCCTGCCTCATGTCCACACGTATGATGAAAGGCATATGATTCCGGGAGAAGAAAGCGGTTTTCTTGACAGCATTTAAGTTACTTCTGAAATTTTTGCGTATTGACGCATCTTTTTCATATCATGCTTTGCAAATAAACGCTGCACTTAATTAGTCCATATAATAAACATAAGAATACCGGAACCGCAGAAAAGAGGTCAATAAGATGTATGAAGTTGAAAAACTGAACAGTAAGTTTTCGGATTATTATATTAATGTTGCGGGAAACGATGGTTCGACTTATCACGGCGGAAATCAGGGCTGGTGGCAGGATAAGGTGACAACCGGCGATGATGTGGGACATAGAAGAAGACTGAAAGAGGATAAATATTACCGTTTATGGAAGATCGGCTGCGGAATAATTGCAATGAGTGACGCGGAGTTATATTTGACACTTCAAAATAGCGGGTACAGTCTGAGCGTCTCCTCCACGTTTGATGAAAATACCCGGCAGACCGGATGGTGTAGAATAGATGCCTACAGAGACTATATAGAACGGTTGTATCACACAAAATATACAATTACCGGTAGCTTCGTGAATACTATGGTCGGACTGTATCCGTGGAAAATGACAGGCGGATTCCGTAATTTTCTAAGGGCAAATCACAGCTCCCGTACAAATGTTAAATGGGCGAGATACGGCAAGGTTGCCGGCATCACAAGAAAACAGAAGATATTGAATGAAATTAAAAGGATGCTGAATGCGGATCTTCCGGTAGTATTTTCATATCATAGTTTTGCTAAGAAAAGCATTATATTATATGACAGTATACAGGAAGCAAAAGATAACGTTTCACAAAGGGATAACCCGGCAAATGCAGATTCCCATTATATGACAATAATAGGACTGTACAAGTGTCCGGACGAGCGGACTCAGAACTACAAATATATCCTGCAAGTGGTAAGCTGGGGAAGAGTTTATTATATTGATTATGATCAGTATGCGAAAAAACTGGATTATTTTTCTAATATTCTATCCGTATACTGAGGAGGGGATAGCTATAAACTGTTTTAAAACACCCCTTTCACAAAAATCTCAACTCCGATCACAATCAGGATCACCCCGCCCAGTATAGATGCTTTATGGGAAAACTGCATTCCGAATTTCTTACCGATCACCAGACCCGCCATACAGATGATGAAAGTGACAGCCGCAATGATCAGCGCGCACACGAGCGCCATAAGGAAGCCGTAATTCGCGATTGTGAATCCGACAGACAGAGCGTCTATGGAGGTTGCCACACCTTGTACGAGAAGAGCAGCCATGCCGACTTTGGGAGGCTGTGTTTCTTCAGGCTTATTTTGAATTCCTTCGATCAGCATTTTGCCGCTGATAAAAAGGAGCAGAACCAGTGCTATCCAAGGAATAAATTTTTCAAATGCTTTAAAATACTGTGATATAGTATGCACGCAGATCCAGCCGGTCAGAGGCATGACTGCCTGAAAAAGCGCAAATACACCGGCGATTCCGCACATCTTTTTCTTTTTCATATCCGGTTCATGCAGACCATTTGCGAGAGATACCGAGAAGGCATCCATCGCCAGTCCGACGCCGAGCAATGCGCTGTTAAAGAAAAATAATAAATTCCATTCCATCTTTTGTCCCTCCCTGTTACCAACAAAAAACCAAGTACAGCCTTCAGACTATACTTGGTTATATATTCGTAAATATACAGACTCCATGCATAGTTTCGGCTATACATGAGTCTCGCAATTTAAAACAAGCCAGACCGGACGGTCAGTATGTTGACTTGCTACGATATACGCTTGCTACTCCCTCATGGGCAAATATTTAGTAAGAGTATAGCATGAGGGGTGGTATCTGTCAAACGTGTTTTTCCGTCCAAGGCGAGTGCCCAAAGGCGAGTGAAGGCAGGTATTCGGAAGTTTCGGTAATTCTACAAAACGGAGAACTGTTCTCCGCAAATACAAATGATTATACAAGCCGTGCAGGGTATAATGTAAGCTATATAAGTGGACAGAATATAAAGATGACCACGGGCAAAATCAATAAAGGCGTAAGGAAAGGGATGTTCGCAGATGGATCAGATCAAGATTGGTGAGTTTATAGCGCGGAAAAGGAAAGAGCAGGAACTGACACAGATGCAGTTTGCGGAAGCGGTCGGGGTGTCAAATAAGACCGTTTCCAAATGGGAGACCGGATTAAGAATGCCCGATGTAGCAATTTTGCAGAATGTGTGCGATGTTCTGAAAATAACGATCAATGAATTATTGGCAGGGGAAGATTTTTCAGAGTATTCGGAAAAGGAATACATGAAAAAAGCCGAGGATAACGTAATCGGGCTCATGCAGGAGGTAAGCGATGTAAAAGAGTCGAAATGGAGCGGACTTCTGGGAATATTATGCAGTATTCCGATTATGATCGGCGCTATGGTATTAACATTGGTGCATGTGGTTGGCGCAACAAACATCGTATATTTTTTCAATGTCCCTACAATATTTTACATGGTCGGACTTTTTCTTTTTATATTGGGTGTTACAGGGGCGTTCCCCAAATATATAGCCGGATACAAATGCTTGTTCAACATAAGAAAATACAATGAAAATGAGATGAATAAAATTGTCTGCACATTAGAATATGTGAGAAAGCTGACATGGACGATCGGTTTTGCTATTTTTATGATCAACGTTATGGCAATCAGCATTAATTATACGCATTTTGAAGTGATAGGACCGTTCTTGGCAGGTGCTGTCGTATCGCCGTTTTATACGGTTATTGTTGAGTTTATACATAGTTATATTTTGTATAAATGCAGATTGACTATGACAGATACAGGACACAGCAATGAAGGCAGATGAATTGTGGCCGACGGGCGGTAAGATTGCGGCAGGAACCGTTATAAAAAATGCAGAACTGATTAGTCAAAATTGAAGCATTTATCAGTGAGACTGTAAAAATATAAGAATGTAAAAATAAGGAGGTTTGCTTTATGGTAGGTACATTAAAGAAAATTCCCATAAGGAAAGCGATCAGGGAAAAGGGGAAAAGTCTCTGCGTTATGTCGGCAGTATTTTTTACGACAGTATTGTTTGTCACGGTTTTTTCTACCTTGTTCTTTGTGATGGACGCGGCGGAAGAGATGATGAAGGCGACCTCGCCGATACGGTCGGATGCAGCATTTAGCGTAACGGAGGAAGAATACGAAAGAATCTGTCAGAGTAAGCGTGTCGCGGAGGCGGGTAGGGGAATACGATTTGGCGTTATGATAGAACCTTCGGGCGTCGGAGGAATCCCGCTATTCAATTTTGAGGACAAGATGGCGCAGTGGATGAAGTATTACCCTGTAGAGGGACATATGCCCGAAAAGGGTAATGAGATCGTGGTATCCGACCAGTATCTGAAGGACCGCGGACTTACATACAAGGCAGGTGAGCAGATAGAGTTGACGTATTATGTTGAGGAGGAAGAGTATACAGACACTTTTACGATAGTGGGAAAGTATGAGATGGCCGGACAGCCTCTGCATGTCGTGCTGACATCAGATGACTTTTACAGTGATGTATGCGAACGGCTAGAGCAGCGCGGAATCAAGGTTGAAGACGCAACATATCAAATATCGGGTGTTATGTTTAAATCTCGCGGGAATGTAAGGAGGCTCGTGTCCATGCTGATTGCGGAGGAAGAGCTTGATCTGGAAGAAGATGAGATTATTGTAAATGATGTTTCCCTGCTTGACGGTATGGGAGTCGGGGCGTGGGCGGCGATTCTGGGGCTGCTTCTTTTTGTAATGATGATCGGGTATCTGTTTATCTCAAACATTTTCCAGATTTCCATATCCGGAGATGCACGGTTTTACGGGAAACTGTCCACTAACGGGGTGACAAAAAGGGAGATCAGGAAGATCGTCCAGCGAAAAAATAATATCCTTTTTCTGATTTCCGCCATTCCGGCGCTGCTTGTGGGCTATGTTTTTTCGGCTGCCATACTGCCCGGTATTTTAAGCGCTTATGCCACGATTCAGATCGAAAGAAGCGGTAATGCGATGATCTTCGTTTTCTCTCTGGCGTTTTCCTATGCGACGGTGAAGGTCAGTGAGCGAAAGTCAGTCAGACTTGCGAAGAATGCCTCTCCGATAGAAATGAAGCGGTATATGGGGAAGTTCAGGCGGGTGAAAACAGCCGACAACAAGAACTGCCTGAGAAAGTTTGTAGTGAGGAATTTTAAGAGCGATAAGGCAAAAGTATTAAAAGTATGCATATCCGTTGCACTCAGCATTCTGCTTGCCAATGCCTTCTATGCCGTGGCAGCAGGATTTGACGAGGAGGAATATGTAAAGAGCGATTTAGATGCAGATTTTATCATTGCAAAAGAACCCATATTTTCGAGTCCGAATGTGAATCCCATTTCCTATCTGCGCACTACACAAGAAGAGATTGCAGCATACAGAGACCTGCCCGGAATCAAAGAGGAAGGCGGAGCCACTATGTCTCATATATGTATCTATGCATCTGAGCAGGTATGGGACAATTTCGTCAGGATCGCGGGTGAGGATTGTTATTCTACACCGGGTGAGATGTGGACAGGGGCTTACGGGGTGGATGACATGATATTAAGAAAGCTAAAGCCCATAAAAGGTGAAATAGATTTAGAGCTGTTCCACACGGGAAACTATGTACTGTTAGACCCTATTTACAGTGATAATAATCTGGAAAATGCAGCGTGTTATGAACCGGGAGACGAGGTGACGATTCCGTTCAGGAGCGGGGAAGAAAAGACTTATACGGTCATGGCTGTTGTGGAAGACCTGCATTATTCGCTGGCATTTCCGGGAAGGTACCCGGCGAGTCAGATATATCTTCCGATGGAAGAGTGGCAGGAAAGGGAAAAGCGGAATGATTATTACCTGTATGCCTTCGATGTGGAGGAGGAATTTCATGAGGTATGGGACAACGCCTTAGAGAGCAGCATAAAGGGAAAAGACGACCGGCTTGCCTATCGGTCAGCCAAGACAGCGGGCGCGGAGGCAAAAGGGTATGTGAGAGGATTAAAGCTGGCAGGGGTTGTCCTGAGCATGATTTTACTGTCCATGGGGATTTTGAACTTTGTCAATTGCATGGTGGGAAGTGTTTACAACAGGAGAAAAGAGTTTGCGATCTTACAGAGTATGGGTATGGAAGAGCAGGAGATCCGGAAGAGCCTTGCTAAAGAGGGAATGTTGTATATGGTAGGGGGATTCGTGCCGGGAGTGTTGGTCACAGTGCCAGGTGTCCGGGTGTTGATTGAGAGGCTTTTGATGGAGCCTTATATAGAATATCATTTTTATCCGGTCGTCTATCTGATGTTTGCGGTGTTGGGGTGCGCAGTGGCGGTTTTGGTGCCGTGGGTGGCGTATAGGGTAATGGACAGGAAAGAGGATTTTCTGTATAGGATACGGGCGTGTAGAGAGTAATGTGAGAAGGGAGAAGTAAAATATGGAGAGAGAAATCGTAGTTGATGTGAAGGATGTGAGTAAAATTTATGAGAGTCAGTCCGGAAGGAGCCGCGTTCTGGATCGGGTGAATGTCAGCATTAAGAAGGGTGAGTTTGTGGGAATCGTGGGAGATTCGGGCAGTGGTAAGACAACGCTTCTTAATCTGGTGGGAGGAATGGACTGTGTCAGTGAGGGAACGATTACCGTTGCGGGGGATGTGATATCTGATTTTGACGACAGACAGAGGACATTATACAGGCGCAGGCGGGTGGGATTTATTTTTCAGGATTACAACCTGATCAATGAACTGACTATATACGAGAACATAATTCTGCCTTTTCAGTTAAAAGGAAAAAAGATAGACGAGAAAATTATTGACGGATTTTTGAATATGCTGAAGTTGAAGGAGAAGAAAAATGCTTTTCCCATGCAGTTATCCGGCGGGGAGCAGCAGAGGGCGGCTGTGTTAAGGTCGCTTCTCAGTGAACCGGACATTATTCTGGCAGATGAGCCTACGGGGAATCTGGACAGCAGGAACACGCAGGTGGTGGTAAAGCTCTTGAAGCAGTTTTCTGACCGCATGAACAAAACGATTCTTTTTGTCACTCATAATATGGAACTGACTAAGAGCTGTAATCGTGTAATTGTAGTGAAGGATGGCAAGATCGTTAATGAATGATTCTGAAACATAAAATAAAAGGAAATTAAAACCATATGATAAAGTACTTATAATTGCGAACACTTCTTTTGTATGCTACAATATACAAGGGTTCCGCAATCCGTATATGACACGGATGTCCGGTCTTGTACTATATTGTATGATACAGGGGTTAGTACATTGTAATTTGGTAACACTATTTCACATCAATTATAAGGAGAAGGATATGGCAAGCATCAGTTTGACGAAAGTCATCGAGAAATTCAGGTTGGAGAACCTCACACCGGAGATCGACATTTCCAAGATTAATGTGACGCAGCCGGATATTAACAGACCGGCGTTGCAGATCGCAGGCTATTTCGAACATTTCGAAACCACGCGCTTACAGGTGGTGGGATTTGTGGAATACTCGTATATGAACGGACTGGACGAAGAGAGACAGATCGAAATATACGAGAAGCTGCTTAATAATCCGATTCCCGGAATTATTTTCTGCAGAGAGCTGCATCCGAATGATTTGTTTAAGAAGACGGCAGTGAAGTACGGGGTGCCGCTGTTAATGACGAAGAAGGCGACATCGGCATGCATGGCGGAGGTGATCAGATGGCTTAATGTAAAGCTGGCTCCGTGTATTTCCGTGCACGGCGTTCTGGTGGACGTATACGGCGAGGGTGTGCTGATTACGGGTGAGAGCGGTATCGGTAAATCTGAGGCGGCTCTGGAACTGATCAAGAGGGGTCATCGTCTTGTCACTGATGATGTGGTGGAACTGCGAAGAGTCAGCGAGGATACGCTGGTAGGTTCCGCACCCGATATTACAAAACACTTTATTGAACTGAGAGGTATCGGTATTGTGGATGTGAAAGCGTTATTCGGTGCTTCCAGTGTCAAAGATACGCAGAACATTGATCTGGTCATCAGACTGGAAGACTGGGATAAAGAGAAAGAGTACGACCGTCTCGGACTGGAGGAGGAATATACGGAATATCTGGGCAATAAAGTAGTCTGCCACAGCATACCGATCAGACCGGGGCGTAATCTGGCGATTATCTGTGAGTCGGCGGCGGTTAATCATCGTCAGAAGAAGATGGGTTACAATGCGGCGCAGGAGCTGTACAAGCGAGTACAGAAATCTTTGGCAGGCAAGAGAGATGAGGAAGAGTAGAGAAGAGGAGGAAGAGTATCATGGCAGAATATGTATTTGGGGTAGATATAGGCGGCACGACAGTTAAGCTTGGACTTTTTGACAATAGCGGCAATGTACTGGATAAATGGGAGATTCCCACCAGAACCGAGAACGGCGGGACGAATATCCTGCCGGACATCGCGCAGAGTATTCAGGATAAGATGTTGGAGAAAAATATTGACAAGGACAATGTAGCAGGTGTCGGTGTCGGCGCTCCGGGACCGGTGGACGGCGCGGGGATCATTCACAAGGCGGTCAACTTAGGATGGAACGAGATGAACCTGAAGCAGGAGCTTAGTACGCTCTTAAGCGGCATGAGAGTAGAGGGCGGCAACGATGCCAATGTAGCGGCGCTCGGCGAGATGTGGAAAGGCGGCGGACAAGGCTACAGCAATCTGGTGGCGGTTACGCTCGGAACGGGTGTCGGCGGCGGAATCATCATTAACGGTAAGATAATGACAGGCGCTACCGGATCCGGTGGCGAGATAGGGCATATTCATGTGGAGGACGAAGAGTCAGAGGCATGTGGCTGCGGTAATTACGGCTGCCTCGAAGAGTATGCTTCCGCTACGGGCATTACCAGACTTGCCAATCGGAAGCTGCAGGCAAGTGATAAGGACAGCGTGCTCAGACAGGGCGAAGTATCCGCGAAGACCGTATTTGATGCGGTGAAGGCAGGGGACGAGCTTGCCATTGAGGTTGCACAGCAGTTCGGTGAGTATCTCGGCAAAGGGCTGGCGGTGATAGCAGGTGTTATTAATCCGGAGATCTTCGTGATCGGCGGCGGTGTGTCTAAGGCGGGGGAAGTATTGTTTGATTATATCAGACCTGCTTTTGACAAGACGGTGTTCCACGGCTGCAAGGATACAAAATTCGCGCTGGCTACATTGGGCAATGATGCCGGTATATACGGTGCGGCTAAGATGGTATTGGACTAAGCGATACATAATTCGCACGGTATCGGATTATTCTAAGATAGAATGCGGGCAGACCGGTATTGGCTGTAGCGGCCGACGGTCTGCCGGAATATATATAAGTAAGAAGTAAATCTGCGAAACGGACGGTATAGAGATTGAACACATCAATGTATGATTACATCAAAACGTTTATTCCGAGGGAGCGTATATTGTTTCATGAACCCATGAATCAGCACACCACTTTCCGCGTGGGCGGAGAGGCGGAATGTTTTATTACCATACAGCAGGAGGAAGAGCTGGTAAAACTGATTCCTTACCTGAATCAGATAGAGCAGGATTACTTTATTTTAGGAAACGGCAGCAATCTGCTGGTAGGCGATAAGGGATATCGGGGAATCGTGCTTAAGTTTGATGGCCCGATGGAACAGATCCGGACGGACGGTACACGCATCACGGCGAAGGCGGGTGCGCCGCTTGCCAAGGTAGCGGCGGCAGCTAAGGAGAACGGGCTCACGGGACTGGAGTTTGCGGCGGGCATACCGGGAACGATCGGCGGCGGTGTGGTCATGAACGCCGGCGCGTATGACGGAGAAATGAAACAGGTGGTAGAGACAGTCCGCGTGATCGATCGGGAAGGAGAGATCACGACACTGGATAATGATACGATGGAGTTCGGATACCGTACCAGTATTATTAAGAACAGACCGTTTATTGTGCTGGAGGTTGTGCTGCGGCTTGCGGAGGGCGATCCGGAGCAGATCGGCGCGAAGATGGAGGAGCTGGCACAGCTGCGGAGAAATAAACAGCCCTTGGAGTATGCCAGTGCGGGCAGTACTTTTAAGAGACCGGAGGGATATTACGCGGGCAAGCTGATTATGGAGGCCGGTATGAGAGGATACCGCATCGGCGGCGCGCAGGTTTCGAATAAACATTGCGGTTTTATCATTAATACAGGCAGGGCAACTGCGGCGGATATCAAGGAAGTGATAGAGGAAGTGCAGGAACGGGTCAAGGAGAGATTTCATGTTTCGCTGGAGCCGGAAGTGGTTTTCCTGGGAGATTTCTAATGAGATCGTCATATCCGGGGGTCACCGGATTACAGCATACAAGGAGATGACGCTATGAGATTTGTGGTGGTGACCGGCATGAGTGGCGCCGGGAAGAGAACGGCCATGAAGATGTTGGAGGACGTAGGGTTTTACTGCGTGGATAATCTGCCGGTTCCACTGATTGAGAAGTTTGTGGAGTTGGTCGCGACGCCTAACAGTGAGATCAATAAAGTTGCTTTAGGATTGGATGTACGCGCCGATCAGCCTTTCGGTGAGGCACAGAGTGTTCTGAATAAGATGCGGAAGAATGGTTATCTGTTCGAGATCCTTTTTATGGATGCGGGAGATTCGGCGTTGCTCAAGCGTTATAAGGAGACAAGGCGGATGCATCCGCTGTCGCAGGACGGAAGAGTGGAAGAGGGCATCAATAAGGAGCGGGAGATCCTGCGGGAAACTAAGCAGAAAGCCGACTACGTCATTGATACGTCCAATCTTCTGACGAGGGAATTGAAAGAAGAGATCGATCATATTTTTGTGCGCAATGAAGAGTATAGTTCGCTAATGATCTCGATCCTGTCTTTCGGCTTCAAGAATGGTATACCGGCAGATGCCGATTTGGTGTTTGATGTCAGATTTCTTCCGAATCCGTTCTATATCGATGAATTGAAGCATAAAACCGGTAATGACACGGAAGTACAGGATTACGTGATGAGTTTTCCCGAAGCGTCCGTATTCATGGAGAAGCTGATGGGGATGTTGGATTTCCTGATCCCTAATTATATCAAAGAAGGGAAGCATCAACTGGTGATTGGCATAGGCTGTACCGGCGGCAAGCACAGGAGCGTTACTTTGGCGAATGAGCTTTATGCGGGCATGAAGGATCACGGAAATTACGGCGTTAAGCTGTATCACAGGGATATCAAACAGGGAGTGTAGAATGTCTTTTTCCGGAACAGTGAAAGAAGAACTGGCGGCACAGATCGGCGCGGCGAGACATTGCCAGCTTGCGGAACTGGCGGCACTGATTCATTTTGCCGGAAGCACTTGTGAGAACGGGACACACCTAAGTTTTCATACGGAAAATGAAGCAGTTGCCAGAAAGTGCTTTACATTATTCAAAAAAACATTTAATATAGATAATGTTGTGATGAAAGAAAAGAGCAGATTACTGCCCGACGACGAGATGGAGAGAAAAGTGATACAGGCCCTTCACCTTACGGGGAAGGACGGAGAGTTGATTGCGCTTGAGATGCCGGTCAGTTCCCTTCTGATCAAGAACTCCTGTTGCGCAAGGGCGTATTTGCGGGGAGCGTTTTTATGTATCGGCTCCATGAGCGATCCGGCGAAGGGTTATCATCTGGAATATGTATGCACAGACAGCGTACAGGCCAGACAGCTTTGCGATATGATGGGGGAATTCCAGATCGACGCGAAAACCATTAAACGCAAGAAGTATGAAGTGGTGTACTTAAAAGAAGGCGCAGGGATCGTTGATCTTCTGAATGTTATGGGAGCGCATGTGTCGCTGATGAATCTGGAAAATCTCAGGATCGTCAAGGAGATGCGTAATTCCATTAACAGGCGTGTGAACTGCGAGACGGCGAATATCTCCAAAACCGTTACCGCAGCGTCTAAGCAGATCGAGGACATATTACTGATCAGAGACAAGTATGGGTTCGAGAATCTGCCGGACAATTTAAGACAGATGGCGGAGATTCGATTGGAGTATCCGGATGCCGCGCTCAAGGAATTGGGCGGATATCTGGAACCACCTGTGGGTAAATCAGGTGTCAATCACAGATTACGTAGATTGAGTGAAATAGCCGGTGGGATCAAACCGTAAAAGGAGGAGAACATTATGATACAAAAATCTATCCAGATCAAGCTGGAGACAGGCTTGGAAGCCAGACCGGTTGCTATGCTTGTACAGGTGGCGAGTCAGTTTGAGAGCACAGTCTACATCAATGCGGATGACAGAAAAGTCAATGCAAAGAGCATTATGGGTATGATGAGTCTGGGACTTGCCAGCGGTGAAGAAGTTGTGGTCGTTGCGGAGGGCAATGATGAAGGGGCTGCGGTTGAGGAGATTGAGAAATTCTTAAGCGGCAGATAATAGCCACAGACTTCGTATTTGACATTTAGATAAGGCACAATATAAGGGAGATTTCCGGAGGGGGAGTCTCTTTTTTGTTGCATGAAATTACAAGATGGCAAAAATAATTTGCACCCATTATATGGGAATGGTAGAATAGGGTATAAATAATCATATAGGTGTACATGGAAGAACGGAGGCAGATATGGATCAGAAAATGCTGTTTGTTTATAATCCCAGAGCGGGCAAAGCGCAGATTCGCAGTAATCTGCTGGATATTATAGATATATTTGTGAAAGCGGGCTATGAAGTGACCGCCTACCCGACGCAGGCCGCCGGAGATGCCATCAAGGCTGTTAAAACACGGCATGAAGGGTATGATATTGTAGTATGCAGCGGCGGAGACGGGACGCTGGACGAAGTGGTTAGCGGTATGATGCAGTGTGAGGAAAAACTTCCAATCGGATATATTCCGGCAGGCAGCACCAACGATTTTGCCAATAGTCTGAAGATTCCCAAGAGCATGATCAAGGCGGCTGACGTAGTGGTTAGCGGCAGGGATTACGCCTGTGATATCGGTGCTTTTAACAACGATACTTTTATCTATGTGGCTGCATTCGGTATTTTTACGGATGTGTCCTATGAGACAAAGCAGGATGTCAAGAATGTTCTGGGACATGCCGCATATCTGTTGGAGGGGGTTAAGCGGTTACCGTCGGTGCGCTCCTATCCGCTAAAGATCACCTGTAATGATCAGGTGATTGAGGGAGAATTTCTTTACGGTATGGTTACGAATTCTTATTCCGTAGGCGGATTTCGCGGAATAACGGGGCAGGATATTCTGTTGGATGACGGGCTCTTTGAGGTGACGATGATCCGCAAGCCGACTAATCCGCTGGATCTGAATAATATTATTCTGGCGCTGGTAGATAAGCGTGTGAAATCAGAGCATATTCATACGTTTAAGACATCCCGGCTGGTTGTGGAGAGCGAGGAGCCTGTCTCATGGACTCTGGACGGAGAGTTCGGAGGGGAACACTGCAAGGCGGTGATCGAGAACAGACAGAGAGCGCTGAGCATCAGGGTTCCGGAAGAGTAATCAAAACTAATATTTTCCAGAATATGTTTGCGTAAGGTCAAGCTTTGGGTTATAATAAGTACGATAGTTAATATCCGGCGCGACAGCCGGTCATAATAATAAAAATAATAAGAAAGGTGGTAATGACAATGCCATTAGTTACAACAAAGGAAATGTTCGAGAAGGCATACAATGGCGGCTATGCGGTTGGTGCGTTCAATGTCAACAACATGGAGATCGTTCAGGGTATTACAGAGGCAGCAGGCGAGCTGAAGAGCCCTGTTATTCTTCAGGTTTCCAAGGGAGCTCGTGCTTATGCTAACCATACTTATCTGGTTAAGTTAGTAGAGGCAGCAGTTGCAGAGAATCCTGAGATCCCGATCGCTCTTCACCTGGATCACGGCGATACTTTTGAACTGTGTAAATCCTGTATCGACGGCGGATTTACTTCCGTTATGATCGATGCTTCTTCCAAATCTTTCGAGGATAACATCGCTTTAACGAAGCAGGTTGTAGAGTATGCTCATGATAAGGGCGTAGTTGTTGAGGCTGAGCTTGGTACATTGGCAGGTGTTGAGGATGAAGTTGTCGTAGAGGCAGGTAAAGAGTCCTATACACGTCCGGAGGAAGTAGAAGAGTTCGTTTCCAGAACAGGATGTGACTCTCTTGCGATCGCAATCGGTACTTCCCATGGTGCGTACAAATTTACGGCAGCTCAGTGTACAAGAAATGCAGATGGTATTCTTGTTCCCCCGCCGCTTCGCTTCGACGTATTAGAGGAGTGCATCAAGCGTCTGCCCGGTTTCCCGATCGTTCTGCACGGTTCTTCTTCCGTTCCGCAGGAGTTCGTTAAGATGGTGAACCAGTACGGCGGCGATATGCCCGATGCAGTAGGTATTCCGGAAGAGCAGCTTCGTAAAGCAGCTGAGCTTGCAGTATGTAAGATCAATATCGACTCCGATATCCGTCTTGCAATGACAGGTAACATCCGTAAATACTTCGCAGAGCATCCGGATCACTTCGATCCTCGTCAGTATCTGAAACCGGCTCGTCAGGCTGTTAAAGATATGGTTGCTCATAAGATTAAGAATGTTCTTGGTTCTGACGGCAAGGCGTAAGAAGCAGGCGGAACGTAATATTAATAAAATAAAAAAGCGCCGCAGCATAACCACTTTCCGGTTATGTCGCGGCGTTTTTTTATATAATTGAAATTGCGCTCGAGTTTGTGAAGCGTAAGCGAACAAATCTCGCAATCGAGCGTAGCTCGATTTTTTACTTGCCAACATATTTCTGCAAAAATTCCGAAATCGTATCATAATATACTTCCGGGTCTTTGTCCTGTGCCTGCGCGTGTCCCGCGCCTTCCACGATCAACAGATCTTTGGGACAGGATGCGGCTTCGTATAGTTCTTCTGACATCCGGACAGATATCATGGCATCCGAAGCGCCGTGTATAAAGAGGGTCGGGGTAGTGCTCTTAGCTACGGCATCGATTGCCGAGGCATCCATCAGGTCGTACCCGCCGCGAAGCTTAAGAACGACGCGGGCGGAATCCACCAGCGGAAAAGCGGGCAGATAGAACCACTCCGTCACCTTGTCACCGAACATGGAGTAAGCATCCGTGTAGGCACAGTCTGAGATGACAGCGGCGACATGATCTGACAGAGTCTCTTCCCCGGTCATGATTAACGCTGTGGATGCGCCCATGGATTGTCCGTGTATGATGATCTGTGCTTCCGGGTCCTGCGACAGGATATAGTCGATCCAGAGATTACAGTCGTAATGGTCCGTCCATCCCATTCCGATGAAATCACCCTCGCTCTCGCCCTGACATCGCAGATCGGGCACAATGACGTGATATCCTGACTCATGATACCAGCAGGCGAAGGGATACATCTCTTCTTTCCAGCCCGTATAGCCATGAAGCACGAGTGCCCACAGATGTGTGTTATCCTTCGGATTCTGCACGTAGAATTCAGTTGCAATCAAAGGATAGCCATCTGCGCTTACGACTGAAATCTTGTCTGAGTCTACTGTATCCAGCCATTCATTCGTATGATTTAGGGCGAGCTGCCGGTTTACCTGAATATCAGATGTCTGTACCTGTGCGGCGTAACTCTCATCCGTGATTCGCTGAAAGGATTCCAGCTTCCGCATAAAGGAAGGCACCAGCGCGGCGCTTACAAGGAAATTCACCAGAATAAAATACAGCACGGCCAGCAGGAGTATTAAGATTAACAGAACAATAAAGAGTTTGCGTTTTTTCTTCAAAATGATCCGCACCTTTTTTACTTACTTTTTTTATTGTACTATAAATCGTCTGTTCCTGCCAGACGTGCCGTATTTATTTTTACTGTTACTTTTTGTATATTACGGTAGATATATCCATATTAGTATGCACTTTACTCAAACCGGATGATTAAAAGTGCAGATATCCGGATATGTATTGCTTACTCCGCATGATCCTCGTTGATATCCGGGAATACAGACAACATCGGTTGCACATCTTTCTTGCGGATTATGCGGTCTACATAGTTTTTCGTAATCTTCATCACAAGCGGAGAGAGGCAGAGCACACCGATCAAGTTGGGCATAGCCATTAAGCCGTTAAATGTATCGGAGAGATCCCATGCAAGACTCAGGTTCATGGTTGCTCCGATAAAGATCATCAGAACGAATACAATCTTATAGGCGATTGTGGACTTCGTGCCGAATAAGTACTCCCAGGCCTTGGAACCGTAATGACTCCATCCCAGAACCGTGGAGAATGCAAACAACAGGATCGCAAGAGCGATGAACATAGGTCCGAAGGAACCAAAAATAGTTGCAAACGCTTCTCCTACCAGTGCGGAACCGGAGGACTCGCTTAAGACTGCGCCGGTTTCCAGATCAACAAGACCGGAAGAGAGAACGGCAAATGCTGTTAGCGTGCAGACAACGATAGTGTCCGCAAATACTTCGAAGATACCCCACATACCCTGACGAACAGGTTCTTTTACATTAGAGTTGGAGTGTACCATAACGGAGGAACCGAGTCCGGCTTCGTTAGAGAACACACCACGCTTCATACCCCATGTCAGAGCCATCTTGACCCCGGAGCCGACGATACCGCCGCCTACTGCTTTTAAGCCGAACGCACCTTTGAAGATAGCGGCAAATACGGCACCAACCTGACCGATGTTAGCGAAGAAGATTACCAGTGCGCCGAGGATATATGCGATTGCCATGAAAGGAACCAGTTTCTCGGTAACGGATGCGATTCTCTTCAGACCGCCTACAATAACAAGCGCCGCTAAGATCATCAATGCGATACCTGTCACAACAGTCGGAATCGAGAATGCCGCCTCCATGTTAGCGGAGATGGAGTTTACCTGACTCATGTTGCCGATACCAAAGGAAGCAAGCAGACAGAATGCAGAGAACAGTACCGCAAGTACCGCACCGATCTGTTTACAGCCTTTGTAGGAGCCGAGACCGTCTTTTAAGTAATACATGGCGCCTCCGCACCATTCGTCGTTAGAATTCTTACGACGATAGTAGATACCGAGGACATTTTCGGAATAGTTCGTCATCATGCCGAAGAAAGCAACGATCCACATCCAAAAGATCGCACCGGGACCGCCTGCAATCAATGCGCTGGCTACACCTACAATATTACCGGTACCGATCGTAGCCGCGAGCGCTGTACATAAGGACTGAAACTGGGATATAGATTTGTCGTCCTTGTCGGTATGCTTCGTGATGTGTTTGTCACTGAAGATACCGCCTATGGTGTTTTTAAACCAGTGTCCGATATGTGACAACTGGAAGAATTTAGTAAGTACGGTCATCAGAATACCTGTACCGACAAGGAGTATCAGCATCGGGATACCCCAGACAAAATTGTTGACCGCCCCGTTGACCGTTGTAATGGTATCAACGAGACCGGTAAAGAATTCGTTCATAATAGTCTCCTCCTTCATTCGCTTCCGTAAAAAAGCGCAGACATGATAAGTATGCCTACGCTGACATTCGGAAATCACTTATTGATATATTATATGTAAGTTTACACGCTACAAAGTATATCATAGAATGAATGCCATAGCAAGGAAATAAAATACCCCAGAAAAGGGAGGATGCCAAGTAAAGAAAATCTTTACTTGGCATTTATTATGAAAAAGTTTTAATTAATCAGTTACTTTGATGTGTTCTCTGTTGTTATCTTATGGTCTTAGTATACGCAAGAGAAATGTCTAAAAAATGATTCCTGAATGAAGTTTTTTTAAATTAAATATGAACAAATCATGAACGTGGATGTACACAAATATCCGTATACGTGCCTGGGGCACTGCTGCGGGAGAGGCGGAAATACTTGACAATCCTACTCAAAAGAGATAATTTATTATCATATCAGATTTATTCTTATAGTTATATCATTTGTGCGTTTCGCACACTCGGCGGACTCTGCCGGAACTTCCAACTGTTATATGTTTGGAGAAATAAATTTTACCTAAGAGGAGGACAAGGTATGGCAACAAAATTGAAAGAATATTTCCCGATAATCAGGGAGGGGGAGGAGGTGCTGGCAGAGATTGCAAAGAACGATGCACTTCAGGAAAGGTTTGACAGCTGGGAGCCGGAACAGCAGGAAGAGTTCCTGAATATCTGTACTGGTGTAAAAGGGCTGAAACTTTTGTATGACGGTTTTTTTAAAGAGATCATGAACCCGGAGTATGTACCAAAACGGTTCAATGATTTTCTATCCAGTCTGTTGGGTCAAAAGGTCAGGGTAGTGAAGGTTTTGCCGAATGATTCCGTTAGGATCGCGGACGAGAGTTCCCTGCTGATCATGGATATTGTTGTGGAGCTGGAGGATGGGAGTATAGCCAATGTTGAGATGCAGAAGATTGGTTATCTGTTCCCGGGACAAAGATGTGCCTGCTACTCAGCAGATCTGTTGCTGCGCCAGTATAAGCGGGTGAGAGGAGAGAAGAAAAAGAAGTTCAGCTATCGCGATATCAAGAGTGTCTATACAATAGTTTTGTTTGAGAAGAGCCCTGCAGAATTCTATGAATATCCTGACATATATTATCATTTTTTCGAACAAAAGTCTGACACAGGATTGCAGATGGAGTTTCTGCAGAAATACCTGTTCATTCCGCTTGACATCTTTCGGAAAAGCAAGCAAAATAAAGACATAAAAGACAAGAGGGAAGCATGGTTGGCCTTGTTTTCAAGTGATGAGCCGGAAATTATTATAGGGTTGATGGAAGCATATCCTGAGTTCCGTGAAATATATGAGGAAGGCTATGAGATTTGTCGGAATGTGGAAAGGGTGATGGAGATGTTCTCGAAAGAACTGTACGAGCTTGACCGGAATACAGTGCAGTATATGATTGATGAGATGCAAGATACGATAGATGCGCAGAAGGAGGAGCTCGACGAGCGGAACCGGACAATTACAGAGTTACGGGAAGAACATGAAAGGACGTTGGGTGGAGCGGTAAGCATCCTGAGGAGCCTGAGCATATCGGAACAGGAGATCGTCACGAGAATCTGTGAGCAGTATCAGATTGATGAGGAACAGGTGAAGAAGTATTTATAGGCATTAGAAGCCAGGCTGATAGATGCCTAAGGAAATACCGGTCCGCCTGTATATTTAACATGCAATGGGTACAGAGCCTGCAGCAGATAACGGCCATCTACATGGGTGCGAGGGCTTGCAGAGGCGGCAGGTATGGGTGGACTTATTATGATCCGATTTTTGCATACCGCTACGATAATTATTCTTATCAAAATACAACAGGCGAAGTGTACAGCAGACGGAAACTTTTGAAAAAGTACAAGGAGGGAAGCGATTACCCTATTTATCTGAATCCTCGTAATCCGGGTTCCATACGCACGAAACGTACGCCGCAGAAGATGGATGTGCTGTTGATCTGTATTGGACTCTTATGTGTGAGTGTGGTGCTTGCGGAGGTATTGTGAGTGTGCTGATCCCAAGATCAAAAAGCTCAGGAAGAAAATAGAGAACCCATTATCATCCTTCATTTCAGTTACCACGTCTTTCGCCATACGTTTTGCACACGATTTTACGAAAATGAAACGAACATCAAGGTAATTCTGGAGATAATGGGTCATGCAAACAACATTGCAATTTAATATCTTCAAGGGAGTGTCTGACGCTGTTCTTCAAGATAAGAATTGACAACAATTTTGACAACAAATTTTATAAAAGTCGTACTGAACAGTACCGAATGATACTTTTCCCCGAAACTGCTTAGATCTTCTCCGGTTCCGGATACTCTACGCCGAAAGTATCAACCGTAACCTTTTTAATCCGCTGATCTTCTAAAGGACGGTCGTTGTAATCAGTAGCTGTCTCGGCTATCTTATTGACAATTTCCATACCTTCTATCACTTTTCCAAACGCCGCATAAGCGCCGTCCAAGTGAGGGCTTGTCTTGTGCATGATGAAGAACTGGCTTCCGGCAGAATCGGGGTGCATACTTCTTGCCATGGAGAGTACGCCCTCGGTGTGCTTCAGGTCGTTGGGGAATCCGTTCTGTGCGAATTCTCCGCGGATAGAATAATCGGGGCCGCCCATGCCGGTGCCTTCCGGATCTCCGCCCTGAATCATGAAGCCTTTAATGACTCTGTGAAAGATCAGTCCGTCATAGAAATTCTTATTAATTAAGCTGATAAAGTTGTTGACGGAGACCGGCGCAATATCGGGATAAAGCTCCGCTTTGATGACATCTTCGTTTTCCATTGTAAAAGTAACGATTGGGTTTTGTGACATAGTTTCCTCATTTCCGCGCTGTCTTTAGCGCAATTTTCTCGTTTCTGAAATTTTGATATGGTAATATTATATATAGTACAAGACGGATAATGCAAGAGGGCATGGGGATTAATTTTACGGAGAACGAATAAATGATGCTGAAAAAAGTGATTTTACTGATCGAGGAAGATATTTTACAGCAAAAAGTGCTGTGTGGGGAAAGTATACTGCCGGATGATTTGCGGGAACATGGGGTGGAGATCGCTATTGGGCAGGGACAGAGTGCCGCTGTGGATATTGAAGCAGAAGAGAACACTGCGGCATGTAACAGTACAGAATGTAATGGGGCAAAATGCTGTGAAGCGGAAGGGATGGATGAAGTATATGGCGGTGTAGAAGAAGGTTTTGGAGACAGTTTAGAAGAGAATTTGTACATCACAGATTCGGAGGAGACCTATCGCCTTCTGAGGCAGCGGGGAAGATATGTGCTGCCATATCGACATGAGAATAATAAGACCGCGGATTTTATGGGAGCACTGTATGTGATTGAGCAGATTGAAGAGGTTGATTATGAGACGGTTGATCTGGCGTATAGGCGGCTTGCGGGACTGCCGTGGGAGATTCTCAGGACGAGGCGGTGCATAATCCGCGAGACTACGGAGGCGGATGTGGACAGTTTCTACAATATATATGCGGAACCTGGGATTACCAGATATATGGAAGATTTGTATGAGGATCGGGAAGAAGAACTGGCCTATGTCGCAGAGTATAGGGAGAAAATGTACGGATTCTATGGGTATGGCATGTGGACGGTGCTTACGAAAGAGGGTACGGTGATCGGCCGGGCAGGCATAAGCTGGCGTGAGGGATTTGACCTGCCGGAGCTGGGATTCGTGATCGGGGTGCTCTGGCAGGGGCAGGGATACGCCTATGAGGTGTGCAGGGCGATTCTCGATTATGCAAAGATAGAATTGGGTTTTACACAGGTGCAGGCACTTGTAATGGAGGGAAACGAGAAGTCGGCGGCATTGTGCCGGAAGCTGGGATTCCAGAAAGGTGAGCGGGTAGAAGAGGACGGAGAACAGTATGACAGATATCTGGCGGAACTGACCTAGGCAGTTCCGTAAAAAAAGCGCACATTCTTAGATGATGATGCAATTTTGATGCAAATTTGATGGAGTTTTGATGCAAAGATTATGCTTTTATTTTGCAAATCTGATGCAGGATTGATGCTTTCACACGGTAGCATAGACGTAGAGATTACACGTACCGTCAGATTCAGGATGATCAAAAGACGCGAGAAGGAAGGATGTGCAGTATGAGAAAACACAGAAAATTATTAAGCTTTTTGGCTGTACTGTTATTGCTTATGGGTTATGCGCCCACAGTACATGCGGAAGAGGAAACCAATGAGGACAGAACACTTTCACCTTATTTCTATGTGGAAAGTGAAGAGACGGGAGTGGACTGCCTGCCGTTAAAAAGTACGGATGTGAACACAACGATAGAGGGAATCATCGCGGACACTTATGTAGTGCAGACATATGCCAACCAAGGGACGAAGCCGATTAATGCCAGCTACATTTTCCCGGCATCGACTAAGGTCACGATACATGGTATGCAGATGCAGATCGGGAACCAGATTGTGAAGGCGGTCATTAAGGAAAAGGAAGAGGCGAAGCAGGAATTTGAAACTGCTAAGAGTGAGGGTAAAAGCGCCTCCATGCTGTCGGAGAAGAGAGCAAATGTGTTCACGATGGACGTTGCCAATATTATGCCCGGTGATGAGGTGCGGATTGAGCTGCACTATACGGAGTTGATTACGCCCACAGACGGAACATATCAGTTCGTCTATCCGACAGTGGTGGGTCCGCGGTATGTGGGTCCCGTGCTGGACGATACGGGAAATCGTGAGGAATGGACAAGCACAGCGTATCTGCCGGAGGGGACTGCGCCCGCCGATCAATACCATATTAATGTGACGGTTGCCTCCGGTGTGCCGATCTCGTCGCTTTCGAGCAGTTCGCATGACGTCAAGATCGACTGGGAAGAGAGTACGACAGCCCATGTCAGTCTGGCGGATTCGTCGGATTATGCCGGCAATCGAGATTTTATATTGGACTATAGTCTGACAGGGGAAGAGATCAATACGGGACTTATCACCAGTCAGGGAGAAAATGAGAATTATTTCATGTTAATGATACAGCCGCCGGAACGCTATGAAGTGGAGGAGATTCCGCCCAGAGAATATATTTTCGTACTGGATGTATCCGGTTCCATGTCGGGATTTCCACTGAATACGGCCAAGAAGCTGATTAATAATCTGGTATCCGGCCTGCGGGAGACCGATACATTTAACCTGATCTTATTTTCCGGGGATTCTTTGCAGATGTCGGACAGTTCGGTTCCGGCCACGGAGGAAAATGTTAATAAGGCGCTCCGTCTGATTAACGCGCAGAAGGGAGCGGGCGGCACCGAGCTGGCTTCCGCACTCGAAGATGCGCTGCAGATTCCGGCGACAGCGGACACGTCCCGCAACATCGTTATTATAAGTGACGGATACATATACGGAGAGTCGGAAGTATTTGATATGATTAATGACAATATGGATAAAGCGGATTTCTTTTCCTTCGGTATCGGCTCCGCCGTAAACCGCTATCTGATCGAAGGAATCGCGTCGATCGGACAGGGAGAGCCTTTTATCGTGACTGATGAAAAAGAGGCATCCGAGGTGGCGGAAAAGTTCCGCACATACATACAGTCTCCGGTACTGACGGATATCAGGGTAGTTTTTGAAGGAATGGATACTTATGATTTTGAACCCACCGTGCTGCCGACACTGTATGCGCAGAAGCCCATTGTTCTGCTGGGCAAATGGAGAGGCGAAGCGACTGGAACGATTCGGATCAGCGGCATGACCGGTGAGGGACAATACTCGCAGAGCATAGATGTGTCGGAGGCAAAAAACGGTCAGAACGATGCGGTAGGATATCTGTGGGCGCGCAAGAGAGTGGAGCGGCTGACTGATTACGGCAGAAGCGAAGACGATCCGAAGGTACGGGCAGAAGTGACACAGATCGGATTAGACCACCATATGATTACGCCCTATACATCCTTTATCGCGGTGTTGGATACCGTTCGGAATCCCGAGGGTGACAGCACGGATGTGGACCAGCCGCTTCCTTTGCCGTTGGAGGTGTCCAATCTGGCAGTCGGTTATCGGATCGGATCGGAACCGGGGGATATCATGTTTATCGGAATGTTGATGGTGCTTTTGCTATTGTCGGCGCTGGTGAAAAGGCGGTTACAAATTCGCAGGCTGTGAGAAGGCATGGGTATTAGTGTGATGACACGTACTCGAAACAGGTTTATACGTAAGAAAATGTGTATGCAGATAGGAAATGAAAATGGGAAAATATGTAATGTACGACAGAATATATCAGAATCGGATAATTCTCATAGCATCAGCCGTTATTGCTCTCGTGATGTGTTATTTCTGCAGGACAAGCGACAGTGACGCTCTTACCTGGATACTGACACCCACCGCATGGTGGGTCAGTATCCTTGGCGGTATTCCTTTTGAATATCTTCCTCATCAGGGATATGTTAATCATCTCTGGCAGTTTGTGATCGCGCCTTCCTGCGCGGGGTGCCGCTTTATGCTGATCACGTTTCTGATGCTGGTTTTTTCATTCGGAAGAAATGAATCCGCACGAGGCCCGGAAAAACAGTGGGCATGGCTTGGATTTAGTCTGGTGTTTGCTTATGTATCCACGATTTTGGTCAACGGCATACGGATCGTTGCGTCCATCTACCTGCCCGTTGTTTTGGAAAGAAAACAGCTCATGGACGGGTGGCTGACACCCGACAGACTGCATACGCTGATCGGAACCGTAACGTATTTTATATCATTGTGCGTGATTTATCTGCTGGCGTTGTCGATTCACCAACGCAGTTTCGAGCGGATTCAGCGGGAGGGTGGGAAAGCCGTCGAAGCATTCTCCGGAGAAGTATCTGCACGCACGATACAGTATAGGCAGCTGACTGCGCCGGCATTTTGGTATCTTCTGGTCGTGCTGGCGCTGCCTTTTGTGAAACGGGTGTATCATCATGATATGGCGGGATTCGGGGCATACGCGGCGGTGATTGGCGGGGTGTGTGGGAGTGTGTGTGCGATAATAGCGGTCGGAGGGTGGATTACAAGACGGTTATGGGGTGCTGATATCCCGTCCCATACAAAGTGATTCCGGCATATCCTTGTAGTCGCCGTAGTTACTGATCTGTTCGAAGCCGTAACGTTGATACAGGCGAACAGAGGCAGACAGAAATGCACCGGTCTCTAACAGCATGCGTTTATAGCCCGATTCCTGTGCGTGTTCAATTAAGTGTGCCAGCAGGCGGCCGCCGATATTCTGTCCGCGATAGGGTTCCTGCACGAAAACCCGCTTGACTTCAATTTCGGTATCCGAATACTTCCGCAGCGCCGCACAGCCTGCGGCGTGCTGTCCATCGTAAGCAATGATCACATAGTCCATAGTGTCTAAGTGATTGTATTTCTTATATTTCTCCCGTTTATCCTCGCCGCCGATCGCCAGATTGAGGAACTGATCCAGTTCGTTACATAGTTGAAGAAAATCGGGATGACTGTAGGGTACTTGTCGTAAAGTGATTGAAAATGTGTGCATGGTTTCCTCCTTATTGATTTCTATTATTTGTTTTTGCTTGAATCAAGTATATCTGCATGATATACTATCTGTAAATGTGATTAATCAGATGTCACTAATTTAATTTTTGAATAATAATACTTGCAGATATTACGAAGGGAGCCACCATATGGACACGCAATCATTACAGACTTTTATCGCACTGGCAGAGTACCGGAATTTTACCAAGACCGCTGACGCGCTGTTCATAGCGCAGTCCACGGTGACGAACCGGATAGCGGAGCTGGAGCGGGAGATTGGGAAACAGCTTTTTGACAGAAATAAGAGGAAAGTGACTCTGAGCAAGGAGGGAGAAGCTTTTCTTTTCTATGCGAAAAGGATTCTGGAGTTACAGACTGCGGGGATTCAGGAAGTTAATTCCCTTAAGAAATATCAGGATACCTATTGGATCGGGACAACGAATACGATCTATGAGTGCTATCTCTTTCCGATGATCAGAGAATATATGGAGACACACCCCGAGCATGCCGTGAAGATCACGATTGGGCATTCCAATGATCTGTTGCAGGCGATACAGGATAATCTGCTGGATGTGGCGTACTCGTATCTGCCGTTCTATCATGCGGGATTTCGGTGCGATGTGTTTGCAACGGATGAGCTGGTACTCGTCACGGGATACGGGAATACGACATACCAAGACGGCATTACGAAGGAAGAGCTGCTTCATTCTAATTATCTGTACTGTAATTTTGCCCTGCAGGAGGTGGGAGTCTTTATCAGAGAGCTTTTTCCACCGCATTACCAGTTCGGATTTGAGATTGACAACAGTACGAAGCTGATCCCGTATCTGATTACGTTTGCGGGAATCAGTTTCGTGCCGGAAAGTCTGGCGGCGCCGTATATCGAGCAGGAGAAGCTGCGGCGGATTGAGCTGCTGGATTTCGAGGCACCGAGGATTAATAGTTATAAGATTGTGAGGGGTTAGGCGTTTTTCTTCCGATTCGGTTGCTATATATTGGGAGGCAGTTAGTGTGGACATTTTATGAGGCTGGTTTGACCGATCAGAGTTTCTTGTAAACAGTAGCCGCATTTTTTACAATATGTTCCTTCATAAATATATGTTGTACATCCTCCGCTGCCGTTTTTCACATGATAATTTCGCTGTCCGGTTATGTATTCATGAGTGCATGACCGTGCAGTCTGTGTGCATTCCGTATTGACTGTGTACTGGTTACCGTATTTATCCACGATTATTTCATCTGACATGGAAAAATCTAAATATGATGTATCTGGTGCAGCAAGCGGAGATTGCTCACCGTTAAATACAATATACATGACATCTCCATTCGGATCGTAATCTTGCAGATCTCTATACACGAAAACCGGCTGGTATGCCAGTACGGATATAGGCATTGACAAAGCAACGACACCTATTAACAAGGCGGTAATGACTTTTCGACAGAGTGATTTACATTTTTTTCTTTCCATAGATAATATCCTTTCTTTGGTCAATTTGTAATTGGTAGAAAAAGTGCCGGTAAAGAGAAGGGGTGAGCCACTATGATTTCGGGCGGACTCAATGATCAAGTTCGCATAATGCATTTTCTGCGTTTCATTGAAAGGCGCAATTACCATTTCGTCACAATTCTTTTCACACACACCACATATTTCTAAGAAGAGAAGATAAGAAAACGGGTTATACCAGTGGATCAATATAGTGATAAAAGAGATAAATTTCCACAATGCATCATGGTTCCTGATATGGCATAACTCGTGTGACAGATACATCGGCAGGTCCTCGCTATTATACTCCTTGGGAAGTATCATGACGGGATGAAATAAACCGATGGTAAGCGGACTGCTGATGAGTGGGCAAAATATGATCTTCTTCAGTTTCTTTTGGACGGACGGCATAACATCATGTGGTATTGCAGTATCACCAGTTTCTGCATCGGAGATTTCTGAAAGAAGCATCAACTTATTTCGGCAGGAATGATATTTTCCTATTTGACGGTATAGCACAAAGGCAGCGATGCACAGCCACGCGATCAAAACGATTAACAGCGGAAGCCAGTATTTATAATGCATTTTCCCATCGGGTGTTATATAAATGGTATAGTTATCTTCAAATTTATGGATACCATCGCGCAAAGGATTGACTGCCTCTCCGTTTCCGAACAGGATGTTACAGAGTATGAGACCTTTATTCTGAAGACATTGATAAGGAATAAGATAAAAAAGAAGACATATCTTTAGAAAGTTATACTGCCAGTGGGCGGTACAATAGCGGTTGGAGAAAGGTTTGGTGCACAGATATAAAAAGAAAACAATACTGCCGCTTATAGACATGACGAAAAGGAGGTTCATTTCTTCTTATTCCTTTCTCGAAGTAGTTTACGTAGCTCTTTCGCGTTTTCATCGGAAATACTGTCGCCGCCGGACAGCGCCGATACGAATGTCTTGAGGGAACCGTCAAATAACTGATTTAGTAGTTGATTTGCGAGTATCTGATCATATTCCTGTTTGGAGATCGTGGGAGTATATACTTTGTGACGGTCTTCTCCGGTGGCGGCAAGTATTCCCTTGCTTAGAAGTGACTGTATAAAACAGTTGATCCGCTGACGGGACTCTTTCTTGCCTAGGCTGTTCACGAAGTCGTGGATCTCGCCAAAGGCTACACCATCGGGGGCATTCGTCCATATGAATTTCATGATTTCATATTCTTTGGGTTTTAGGTCGTAATTCATTTTGACTCCTTAAATTTTATTTTTTTTAATAGTAAAATATTTTTTTTGCAATGTCAACTAGATTTATTGACTTTTATAGCTGGAAGCAGTATGATTAGTAAATAAATAATTTTACTAATGGGCATTCCGCGGAAAAGATTTTAATATCAGGCATATAGTAAAATTATGTATAAATTCAAAGGAGAAGAAGATTGAAAATGAGAAAAAAAGTGAAAAAAATCTTAAGTAGCATGGTGCTGTTTGCACTATTATTTAATTGTTTGATGGTGCCTATTAATGCAAAAGAAAATCAATCCGATCTAATAGCTGTAGATTACGAAAGAGGGATGGAGAAATTTGCAGATATATCAGAAGAAGAGTGGGTAAACAGTGCTACGTCAAATATAAGGGCGGTCAGTAACTATAATGGCGGCTTTATTGAAGTGGGAAATAGCAAAGAGGGCACAGGGAGGTTAAGCGAATTATATAATATTCATAGGGAAGGTATTTTGAATAATGGTATAAAGGGAATTTCGAGAATTGGTGCTCAGAATGAAAATATTTTGAAAGAGGAGCTTTCGGCTGAAGATAAAGTAAACGGGCAAAATGAGCTAACAGCGGCAAGTGAAGAGATTGAAGTGGGTTTAGACAAAGAATTATCTGTTGAAGAGCGACAGATAGATGAGATTTTGGATAAAGAAACTTCTGCCGGATCAGAGCAGAATGATAAGATTGTGGATAAAGAAATTGAGGATGAAACAGAACTGACAGATGATACTGTGGATGAAGAATCTGCGGACGGAGAGGAAAGAAAAGATGAAGTTCAAGGGCTTGAGATTAATGACGAAGAGAAGCAGGGCGAAATAGTTCAAGGCGAGAAGAATGTCAATGAGGCACAAGCAACAGGCGAGGGTGTACAAGTACTTGCGGCACCATCTGCGGGACTTGAACCATTTATTAGAAATGTTGATTCGTTAAGAGACGGAATGATAACTACGGAAACGGAAATCATATGGTTATTTACTGGAGATGCAGCAATATATTATTATGGAGGATTCCAGAGCGGATATATTACTATCGACGCAGAGGACGGGTTTGCAACAAAATTTTATACACCGGGGACCTATAATGTTTTATGTTATGGAGAAAACGAAGATGGGGAGCAATCTGAACTGGTAGGTTTTACCGTTACGGTGGTGCCTGAATTTGATTGCCAGACGATTGAGGATAGTGTTACTTCGGTCGTAGATGTTAAATCTTATTCCATTGATATTGATTTTACAGGCATGGATACAGCAGCAGTATGTCTTGTTCGGACAGGAAAATCGGAAGTTAAGATGCGGGTTACAGATGAGAATGGAAATACTTTGATGGCAGATTCGACCGGCTTTCGAAGTCCTAAGAGGTGGATATACATAGATAAACCAAATACAGATACCGAAATTGGTCATTATACAGTTGAAGTATTTGCAACTTCATATGACGCAAGCTCGGGAGCTTTTAGGGTAATTATAGGAAATAAAGATGATGCTGAAGCAATGATGGGCGGATTGGAAAATGTTGTAGACTTAGATATGTTTTTTGATGACAAGGATAATTATATTCTAAGTGCGTATACGCCAAGAGATGATGAATATTGGTTTACTACAAATATGCCATCTCCATCAACCTTGACACTTTTGAGCCATAGTGCAAAACTTCGGATAAAGCTACTCGATATAGACACTCTGGATGTAAAATTTGATTCTAATGATTCAACATGGAATAAAATGCATTCTACGAAATTTACAGGACAATATTCATATGCCGAGAAGGCAACATTTGCGGCGCTGACAGGTCAGCGGCATTATTTGGTGCTTTATAACAGTACTCCCGAGGAAGGAACAGGTGTGTTAGAAAAGGAATTTCGATTAGGGGTAGGGCAACCAATGTATGGACTTGATCATGAGGAGGTATTTGGAAGTTCGGTTACATTGAATGCATCCTCTTATTCTTCAACATCCTTGAATATGAATAAAGATAGTGTCCCAACAACAGCACAGATGAACGAGGCATATATAAGTGGTATGCAGTATACTAAATTAGGCAGATGGAGATTACGGGCACCTGGGCAATCAAGCTATAGAACATCTTCAACAGGAGATATGTATATTAACTATAACTTTACCCCAGTAGGATCACTGAATACCTTTGCAAAAGGCTCATGGGATATGGGAATAATTTTAAAATCGGGCAGTTCATCAATGAATTATTACCCATCGGTAACTTTTTCTTATTATTATGAATATGGTGATGCAACGATTACAATTGTTCCGAGGGAATAACCAGAGTCAACCAACAGTCACTTAACTCCAGTGGCTGTTGGAATATTATTATGAAAGCATAACGGAGGTGCAAAATGTTTTATGTTGATAGCAATCCTTATAAATTAACAGAAGATTCAAGCTATGCAGAGCGGATTAGAAGTAAGAGGATGGTTGTGCAGTATACGGAAGAGGACATAAAACAGACAAGAGATATCTTTGAAAGATCGGGCTGTAAGGAACTCAGGTATCCTGCGTATACAAAATTAGCTGTAATTGACTGGCCTGCTCGGGATGATCGGGCAGAGATGCGGGAAGTTATGGAGGGCTATTATGAAGGGAAGGTCAGTGCAGAGGATATCAAAGAATTTTTTACGGAATATTGTTCTGGATTGTCTGCGAGAGGTGAGAAGGCAATACTGAATGTGTACGAGACTTTTTTGGACGTAGGCTATGCGGCGGCTGTTTCGGCCTGCTTCGAGGAAGGAGAGAGGATTGCGAATAAAGAGGGACGAGATAGCCATTTTATGGTGTATTATGATGCAGAGTATTATTATAAGTCAGAGGAGATACATACAGCTTTGCAGGAAGCGGCAAAAGAGTACGGGGCAAAATATGGTGTAGAAGTGGACGCGGTGAAAAGGGATGAGAATTTCCAGAAAACATATCCGACAGGCACTCCGAATTTTCATGATAAGTGGAATTATATGGCACAATGCATGTATTATGCAGGCGGAATTGTGAATAAAGACGCAGTGCCACCAAGGGATTTTTCGTTCTTCTTTAAAAGAGGTGGAGATAACGGCGAGAAGGATAATCTGCTTATAATCAGCGGTAAAGGCTGGTCGGAGAGCATAAATATGGCTTTTGCGCTTCGAGAAGCTGGAAAATCAGCAATAGACTATTTCTACTTGTCGGATTTGCTGCGGGTAAACAGTGGCAAGGAAGAAAATCATAAATGGTATAATAACTTCTTAAATAAGCTCTACATCAATAGGACATCACCGGGGCTTGTGATCAAACGGCGGTAAGAATAATAGGTTGTTAATGTTAATGAAAAATGAATCGGAGGTACGAGAATATGTTTAAAAGTAGGTTATTAAAGAATATAGTTATATGTATTATGTTTGTGTTTATTTTCAGCGGATCCAGTATGATGTCGTATGCTGATGAGGTGCGTGAAAAGGAACCTAATGACACAATGGAAACAGCAGAGCTGATTATGGCAAATCATGATTCTGCAGCACAGGCAGTTAGCGGTAAACATGAAGATGAAAATGTTGTGTATGGAGATACAAGCAAAACGGACACTGATTGGTATAAGGTGTATCTGACAGCAGGAACACAATATGTAATTTGCAATGGTGATTCGTATCGTTTTGATGTTTATGATTCGAATGGGAATTTCATTACTGGACAGGTATATAAAAAGGCACCTTTAGGATCGACGGCCCATCCATTTACAGCAACGACGGATGGAATGTATTATGTTAAAATTACAGGAATTATGTCGTCTTCCACAAGTTATATATTATTAGTAGGTGATCCGGTTTATACAGTTGCGAGTTGTAAAGTAAATTTGACTACTGTAACCATGGCAAATAATAGAAATGGATTATCAACTTTTAATATTAGTACGGAAAATGTTTTGCCAGACGGTGCTATAGTATATATGATGGCGGTACGAAACGTAAGGAATTTGGATGTTACCAATATATCGGTAAGAAATCTTAGCAGTAATAATACGGTTAATTTGGATAAATATTCATGGAATAAATCAGGACTGGTTAATTTGAATATGCCACTAAAAAGCAACTGGTCAATTACATATGAATACAAGAAGGATGTGTCTTTTACACCATCAATAGAGTTGTATTATGCATATCCGGTTGTATCAACATATGTGCAGGATGATATCGAGATAACTCCATAAATAGGAAAGGGAATTGTACATGAATATCAATATTACATCTTGGAATATGAATAGGAAACTGAATTCGATCAGCATAAGAAAGAATGCGATCGCAACTTTACTCGGTAAGCACAATGTTGCGCGTAACGTAAAGAGAGACTCTTTCACGAGGGCGGAAATAAATGACGCAGGGTTGTATGAAGCTCCTATGAAGAAACATAAGGGAATGATTTCGGAACATCTCATGTTAGTTATGAATGACAATATTTCCAAAGTGCAAAAGTACGGAGATGTATATGTGTGCGAAGGCGTGTCTTTTACTGCGGATCAGATTCCGAAAGTGCAACCGGATTCGCTGGGAGAGATTCATGCGGATAATAATATCATGGATTTTGGCAGGAATCGATACTTTAAATACGTGGAGAAGAACGGAACAGAGCACTGTGCGTATACGAATGGCAAGGGAATCAACTCAGTTTTTACCGAATATATGCGTGATGAATCTTATGACAGGGTGTTGCAGCAGTATGTCGGATTTTGGAATTATACGATGTCGAAAGATCCCGTATTTATTACGAAGACGTATCCGGAGGAGCAAATCAGACAGTACATGGATGAAGCCGGTATTAAAACAGGGTTTTTTACTGTCAGGATGGGGGACAGGGAAACGACTCATTATTATTCGGCGACGAAGGTGACCATTCCCATTCTATCGAAAGAGAGATACGATTCCCATTACCAGAGTCTGACATCGGAAGGGTTTTTGACAGATTACGAGCCGGGGAGCGTATTTCGGATAGGCAATAAGGAATATGTTCTGGACTCATCGTACAACTTAAATATTCCATATGGTGAAGATATTTATAGTTTGGAGTATCCGAAAATAAAAAATTGAAATTGCCGTTACAGTATTATTTATCACTTAAAGACATTTTATAAGGGATTCGCCTCAGCGCGAGTCCCGACTTTTTCCATTAGATCCTCAACCTCACAGCACAGAACTCTTGAAAACATCACAAGATATTCTGCCTGAGCTTTATTGATGTTCTTTTGCCGCTGCTCATATTGTTGGATTGTGCGAATCGGAACGCCGGACAGCTCCGCAAGTTCGCGCTGGCAGAGTCCGGCTTTTTGCCGCATGAGTTTGAGATTGGTTTCCGGTTTGGCTGCCATATATAGTGCGTTCATCTTATCCACAAACTGGCGAATATCCATTTCATGATAGGGCGAATAAAGCGCGAGAATCTCCTTGATTGGCACATACTGCACAATTTCGACAAAGCGCATGGAGGTTTCCCACTGATAATATGCCAGCGCCCAGCCTGTCCAGAATTCCTCACTGCGGTCTATTGTGTAGTTTGGTTTGATGCGTTTTGGCTGGTTTCCGGACTGCTCCAAGACTTCATAGGCAAGCTCAACTCCGGACATGCCGGTAATCACGCTGAAATCTCCGATCTCAAATCGGGCTGAAACACCGGAATGAATGAATAGATTAAAAAATTCTTCGATATCATATTGCAGATCATACACTGCAAAGTCCAGCATACGCCCCAGGGCAATGCGGGCTTTATCAAGATAAATTTTGTCATAGGCGTGGATCATTGGGCCTCATCTCCTCATCCATGATTTGCGTAATATATAAATCCCCCGTTGACGGCGGTTACGCTCCACACTGAAATATTCCCGACGGGCGGTTCTGTCCCTAAGCATTTTCTTTGCGTACCACTCGCTGCTCTCGGCAATTTCACTGCCAATGAACCGAATATGTTCAAATGCCGTCTTGCTTTTGAGGACAAATTGTTGTCCTAACTTGCCTAGGTGCATGGCATTGCTGAGCTGGCGATAGGAGATCGTGCCGTTGATAAAATCCTGTGCAAATGAAAAATAGCTGTCATCGGCCCGATAGCCAATGATTGCATCATAGGTGTTATAATCAATGGCAAATGTGGCAAGCAGATATTCCTTGGCTTCCAGCGCAAGACCGGAGGGAATATCGAATTCCCGGTTCTGTAACAGTATCGTCAACCAGTGCAGCAGACAATATTCCGATGAGTTCAGATTGAGAATTTGGAGATCGTCACAGTCCAGTTCGTAACAGTTGGCATAGCCGTCCTGATCTTTGCCTACACCCCATTCTTTTGCCATTTCCAGACTGTCGGTACAGTAAAAGCTGAGCCCATAGTCATTATAAGTTTTTCCATATCCAAATATTGGCTTCTCAATAATAGCAGAAGAACCGTGATAAAGTGTTTTAGTCATAGAAGTATCATCTCCATTCTCAGTTTATATTATACTCTTAAAGGAGTATAAGGTCAATTAATATAAGAGTTTAAACTTCCCATTTTTCATACAAAATAAAGAAGGAGGATGGGGAATCTCTCAACCAGCGTCTGAGCAGCATGAATGGCGTTGCAAAGGAGCTGGGAAGAGCAATGCAGGCAACCGCCAGTCTGATCAGCGTAGGCATTTGGTCTAAAGTGAAATGTGAACCGAAGAACAAGCCGTGGGAATTTGATGAAAGCGCGTAGAAACCGGGAATAGGCGGCGGCAATTCTCTGCCTTTTTGTAAAAAACTTGACAACCCACTTCAAAAGCGATAACTTAATATCATATCATATCAAATTTATTCTTATAGTTTTATCATTTGTGCGTTTCGCACAATCGGCGGTTTCTGCCGGAGATTCCAACTTTTTTGCTTGGAGAAAAATTTTACCTAGGAGGATTGTTTATGGCAACAAGATTAAAAGAATATTTCCCAATGATTAGGGAGCAGGAGAAGGTGCTGGCAGAGATTGCGAAGAGCGGCATGCTTCAAGCTAAGTTTGACGGCTGGGAGCCGGAGCAGCAGGAAGATTTTTTAAATATCTGTACCGGTGTGAAAGGACTGAAACTTCTGTATGACGGCTTTTTCAAAGAGGTTATGAACCCGGAGTATGTACCGGAGCGGTTTAATGACTTTCTTTCCGGCCTATTGGGTCAGAGAGTAAGGGTAGTGAAGGTCCTGCCCGGTGATTCTACCAGAATTGCAGATGAGAGCTCGCTGTTAATCATGGATATCGTTGTGGAACTGGAAGACGGGAGCATAGCCAATGTTGAGATGCAGAAGATCGGCTATCTGTTTCCGGGGCAGAGGAGTGCCTGTTACTCAGCGGATTTACTGCTGCGCCAGTATAAGCGTGTCCGGGGCGAGAAACAAAAGAAATTCAGCTTCCGGGATATCAGGAACGTCTATACGATTGTCCTGTTTGAGAAAAGCCCGGGAGAGTTTCATAACTATCCTGATACATGTTATCACTTTTTCGAACAGAAGTCCGATACAGGGCTGCAGATAGAACTTTTACAGAAATACCTGTTCATTCCGCTTGACATCTTTAAGAAAAGCAAGCACAATAGGAACATAAGCGACAGGAGAGATGCATGGCTGACCCTGTTTACGAGCGATGAACCGGAGGAGATCATAAGGTTAATGAAAGAATATCCGGAATTTCGTGCAATTTATGAGGAAGGCTATGAGATCTGTCTGAATATGGAGAGGGTGATGGAGATGTTCTCGAAAGAATTGTATGAGCTTGACAGAAATACAGTGCAATACATGATTGATGAGATGCAGGATACGATAGATGCGCAGAAGGATGAACTAAATAAGCAACAGGACACAATAGATGCGCAGAAAGACGAACTCGACAAGCAGAATCGAATGATTGAAGAATTACATAGAAAAAATGATGAAATGCAAGATCAAAGTATTGTCAGCACAATAAATATTCTACGGAGCCTGAACATACCGGAAGAAGAAATCATCCCGCGAATCTGTGAGCAGTATCAGTTGAGTGGGAAACAAGTGAAGAAGTATTTCGGAACGATGCTTTTATAAGACAAAACTGACGTCCGCTTTTTTAACCCTGTCATGAAGGATATATATTTTATCTATATTCGCAATTGTCAGGTTCATAATAAAACGAGAGAAGAGGTTTATCGTTTATTACTTATTGAGATAGCAATTCCCATAATATGTCTGGTTGGTATTTCTTTGGGGATCGCTATGTATATCATGCGTGATTACAAGGACTTAGCCATCGATGAATCTTATTGGGTGATAGACCTTCCATCCTGAAAAGAAATGAAGAAAGTATTGAAAGAGCATACCGAATATGGGCAGCATGAATGGCGCTGCAAAAGAGCCGGGAAAAGCAATACAGGCAACCGCCAGTCTGATCAGCGTAGGCGGAATATTCCAGATTACGTGGTTTAGAAAAAATGGAGTACCCATTGGTCAGTTTAATGGTTTCTTGTCAGGCGGAGGTGCTTTTGAGATCGGTGGTTCTTGTAAATGGAAGACGAAGCCGGATAAGAAATAACAGATTACGCTTTTAATTGAATCATATAGTAACCCGAACAGGAGTGGGGTCATTATGACATTATAGTAGGATGTCTGATGGCTCTGCTCTTGTTTTGCAGCAAAAAAATTTCTATAACTTCGGCGTCAATCCGAATAAAAACCAAAGAAGATGGAAAAAGCATAAGATACGGTTGCAAAAACTATACGGGGGAGGGTAAAATGGACTGGACATATTTAAAATACTGAAGGATTAGGAAGAGGAGGAGAGGAGATGTTTCAACGAGGCTTAGCCATTCTGCTCAGTGTATGCATGCTGACAGGTGGTATCAGTGATACAGCTTATGCGATGAGTCCGCAGTCAGATGTAGGGACAGTCAGCGCTGTGCAGAATGTATCGGACACAGGGGAGGTTTCGGAGCTCCGGGCAGAAGACGCGATGAGCAATTCCACAGCGGAAGACGGGGAGAAACCGGAAGAAAATCAGGCAGAGAACGGAGTCGATTCCGGGAATAGCGAAAACGGAACGGAAAGCGGCTCTGAAGCCGGCAGCACGGAAGGCGATGCTGCGGGAAGTGAAACAACGGATGACGGTACTAACATAAACGATGACGGTATGGCAGGAGACATTGCCGACAGCGAGGACAGCGCAACGGGAGACGGCACCGACAACGAAGGCAATACAGCAGGAAACGACACCGGCAGTGAAAACGATGCTGAACAAAGCGGACCGGAGGACGATGATAATACGACGGAAGGCGAAGACAATAACGACAGTGATGGTTTAGTAGGTGAAGACGAAGCCGATGCTGAGGATAATTCAGAGAGAGAATCCGACAATGCACAAGACAAACCGGAAGGCAGTGTGTCAGTACAGAGTATCAAGGAAGAAGAACTGACTCTGACGGTTGATAATCCGCAGACGGTTACATTGGCAGAAGAGGAGAAGCAGTGGCTGTCCTTTGCTGCGCCGCAGGATGGGCTATTCCGGTTTTATTCCACATCGGAAGACGGTTCTTATCAATCTAAATATGTATATCTTTTCCATGAAAAAACAGAAAATGAGTATACCTATTTTGATCGGGACTATGCGAATGGGCAGAACGGAAATTTCAGTTGTACTTATCGTATGCAGGCGAATGAAACTGTTTACTTGTTAGTAGAGTTTAGCAGTTCCAGGGCAAGCGGCACATTTACGGTGAATGCCGAGAAAGTGGAGGCTGAGGAATTAGCGGTAACGAAAGATCCCGAGGGGAACTATACGCTCCAGTCAGATTCCTATAGGTTAAATTTGGATTTCACGCCTTCTTATAGTAAGATGAAAGCGGCAATGGAGCTGCAGCAGGCAGATGGAAGCGCTTTGACCGGCAGCAGTTCATATAGGATCTACTATCAGTATTCTTATGATAATTTTTGGGATGATAAGTTTAATTCCAACAATACAAT
>JAAUZY010000068.1 GCA_014804355.1 Lachnospiraceae bacterium | reverse complement strand
GACTCTCAAGTTCACCCTTTTCAGGCAGATTCCACATACGTTCAGATATTTTTCTGCTATAATCCTTAATTATATTTTTGTTCACTTAAAATTCCTCCATTAAATTTAGAATCGTGTTCCTTAACAGGCAGAGCGGTTTTAGAATCTAATTAAGCTTTAATTCATCAAAAATAGTGATAAGCCATTGGGTCATGCGCTTATTTGTCTCAAAAAGTTCCGTAAATTTATCCTGTTTTGAAAACCACGCTGTACTAATTAGCTGATCTGCCATGACCACATAAGGAAGTGCAACACATTCATCATTGGTAAGTTTTGCTACACTGTCATATCCCCAAAGAATATTTCGGTAGATTTCCAGCCACTTTGACAACTTGGCTTGATCTTTTTCATCAAAGCTCTCACTCAAAATTGCCATAGCCGCATAGCAAGGATCATAAATACGCAGATTTTTCTCCGACAGTTCAAAGTCGATAAAACCCCATTCGTCCTGCGAGACAATAATGTTTGATGGGTTCGGATCCCGGTGGATAATTTGTTTGGGCAGCTTGTCATACAGTTTTCCAAATTCATTCAAATAGCCTCGGCAAAATGACTCCGAAAGCGATAAAATATCTTTTGATTTCGGCAGTGCCCAATTCTTTACGGATTCATACAGATTTACCTCATTCACCGGTATTTTAGCCTGACACAGAATGAGATGCAGCTGCGCGATGATTTCACCAACAAATCTTGCCTTTGCGACATAATCTCCTTCATAAAAATCATGGGCAATCATTTGTGTGCCAGAGATTCGCCAGGTTAAATAGAAAAACATTTCGCCATCCTGTACGTATGCTCGCCCATCCGTTGTTTTGATTGGGGAAGATATACATAAACCAGTGCATTTTATTGCATTGCAAAGCGCAATCGCTTTTTTGACTTCATCGGAATTTTTAGAGAACTTCAGAACAAAATCTTTACCGACATAAAAGGCTCTATTACTTTTTTCTCCATTGCTCTCGTGGTAGACATCAGAGATTGATTCATTTTCTAATTTCCATTGCTTCAGAACATCCAAAACTTTCTTATGAGATACCATATAGTCCTCCTTAAACAGGTTCAGTTTGTAAGGTCGTATAGCTCGCCCTATTTTTTATAAAAGTGGAGGGAGTACAGTCAAATTCGCGCCGAAGAACATATTGCATCACCGACATTCCGACGACTGATTGGAACAGCCTGTAATAATTGAACAGAGAATAACCTGCCTGCTTATTGTTTTTAGCTACGTATATAGAATAGCACATAAATCGAAAGATACCTTTCCTATTTTGCTGGATTTTACATTTTTGTCTCGATCTCTGCACCATTTCACATGGTGAATACCAGCCTGTCATCGGAATACACAGTCGCATAACAAGCGGTATGGCATTATGTTTTGATTGATTCTGATATTTCAAATAAATTAGTAAAACCAGCCGAATCAGTCAACGGTAAAATGAACGCTGCTTTGCGCCGCTGTTGACAGCTTCGTCCGGTTTTGCTGGTGGGTAATCAAGGAGCGACAGCTTAAAGTGCTGCCGCCCCTCTGCATATATGATATTCATTGTAGGTGTCCTTTCCCTAAAAAATTGAGAAAGTATTTCAATCAGTTCTTCATGTCCTGTTCATATTGTGTTATAATCTGTTACAGTTTTTTCTTGTCTACGCTCCGCTTCGGTCGGCACAGAGCAGATGTCAACCGGACATCTTGTGCCCATTTTTTGCCCTTATGAGGATTCGTAGCACGAAGGAAAGCATAAGGATAAACTCACTTGCTATGAAATTGAATGAAAACGGAATTATTACTAATATAGGGAATACGCCCATGCAGTCCTTATGTAGTGAGGCCTACTGGTATATGTTAAGAAAATTCAATCGTCATGCGATCTTCTTACATGTGCCTTCCGTAAAGTATATTACGGAAGATTTTATTGAAAAAGTAAGAACCGTTTTATAAATCAGAATTTGAAGGGGAAATATTTATGACTGATTTTACAATAAATGAAATGTTAGATATGCAAAAAAGGCTTCAGGATAAATACAAAGATAAATGGGAAAAGATTTCTCCCGAAGCAGGTAAGCACAAGCTGCTTTGGATGATAGGTGAAATTGGCGAAGTGATTGATATTGTCAAAAAACACGGAGACATAAAGGCGTCTAATGATATTGAATTAAGAAAAAACCTTGTTGAAGAAATGGCAGATGTTCTTATGTATTACAATGATGTTATGCTATGCTATGGAATATCTGCTGATGAATTAAAACAAGCATATATTGCAAAGTTTGAAAAGAATATGACGCGTTGGTAAATTCGATTTGAAGAAAAATGCCGGATTTGATTTGCAGAATTGGAAAAATCGAAATTGGTTTGATAGTTCTATGCATTTTCATAAATATATTTAGGAAGGAAAGGGTGATGTATTATGAGAAAAAATGGTGTGATTGGAGGATGCACACATAATATTAATCCTCTAACTATTAAAAAAGGAGTTTTCATCGTACATGAAAAAAGAAAATGACTTATTAGAGGAAACATTGTCAATTGCTGAGAACGGATATGCTGTAGCATATCAATTTTTACTGGAGGAATATGAAAAGAATCCTGAAAATTATGGACCACAAACACTATATTTTCTTGCTTGTTTAGCAGGTGGAGACAATCTGCCGGAAAAAGCATTGGAATGGCTGACAGTGGCCATTCTCGAAAAGGGATGGTGGTATCGCCCGGAAGTGTTGGAAGATGATGATCTTGCGTCGCTAAAAAACAACTTTGCGTTTATTTCGTTGAAATCCGTTTCTGATAATCGTTATGCAGATGCCGCGTCAAGAGCGAAAGCGGTATTTACTTGGGAAAGGAAGAATGCTGACAAATTGTTTCTTGCGGTTCACGGAAATACCCAGAATGGACAGATTGCAAGAGATGATTGGGAACCGATATTAAGAGATAATGCTCAGTGGCAGCTGGAAACAATACAAAGTGCTGAACCAGACGGATATGGAACGTATCGCTGGAGCTATGATATGGTGTCCTATGTACCAGTGGCAAAAGCAATAGAAAAAGTGCAAAACGAAGGCTATCAAAAGATTGTTTGCGGTGGTTTTTCAGCAGGATGTGATATGCTCCTGCGAGCCATCATATTTACACCTGCACGTTGCGATATGTTGATTTTGCAGAGCCCATGGATTCCAATACTGAAAGACCATGCAGAAGATTTGGTGAACGCTGCCAAGCAAAAAAACATTGAACTAAAAATTTTTTGCGGCGCATGTGACGAAGACTGCCTTCCGATGGCAAAGCAATTATATGAAATAACAAACAGGGAAGGTATTCATGTGGAGTTTGCTGTCCAAGAAGGGAGCCGCCATCAATTTCCCAAGGAGTTATTTGGTTTGAAAGATTCTTTATAAGCTGCTTGGAGACATCACGAAAAGAGATCACAATTTATGGAGGAAAGAAATATGCTAACGAAAGAGCCAACTCCAGAACTGGTTAAGGATTGGAAAAGAATATTTGAAATCTATCATTCGTCAATACTACCCAACAGAAAAAAAGGTTGTGAAGTTGACAGTTATTTTAGGAGCAAATATCCTTATCAAGTATATAACAATGCTAAATTCAAACAGGTAGTTGAGCTCAACATCGTAGAAAATGAACATTCTCGTGATAAGTTGAAAAATGAGACGAAACCAAATATCAAAAGCTATAGAATAGATGATGTTCTTATAGGAATTGATTTAGTTAGTGGAGAGTTTCATGTTGAGAGTGAAGATATAAATAAGAGCATAGCAATACATGATGATTTATTTGCATATCGTGGATTAGATGAAGAAGATTTGAAAAATTATTTTTTGGTTGCAGAGTATATAAAGCTGACACAAAATTAAATTCCGGTTTGTAGAATTGAGAATATGATCGCTTTGATAAGTCAGTAGCGTTTTTCAAGTCCTAGCGATAGGCATAGAAAACCCACCCTTGTATACTTAGACAGTTGCGAGGGTGGAGTTTCTATCTTTTACCAATGGTCAACCACCTTGTGGGCGGTTGCTTCCCTTATGTGCTTATAATACAGCATATTTCATGTTCTTATTCAAGAACGTTGCTAAAACGAAATTCTATAAAGTTGGATTTGTGGTGGAAAAAGATGCTGGATAAATATACTTATATAAATCACGTATGCTATGATAGTGATATTGCCCAAAAGATAAAATTGTTATTCTTATTAAATAACCAACAAAAGAGGTATGAACATATCTGCTCGGTTACAAAACGAATTGATTCGATTGCCATACAGTATGGATTGGATAGAGAAAAGTGCCGTATTTCTGCAATGTTGCATGATATAAGTACTTTGATAAAATGGGAGGATATGCTTCTTTATGCAAAGGATAATAATTGGAGATTGTGTGATGCCGAAATAACACATCCATTTCTATTGCATCAACGAATTTCAGAGGTAATTGCACGTGAAGACTTTTATATAACTGATTGTGACATATTAAAAGCAATAGCATTTCATACTTCTTTATGTGAGAATGCATCACAGTACCAAATGGCATTATTTATTGCAGATAAGCTGGATTGGAGTATTGGTGGATATCCGCCTTATTATGAACAGATGTCAGAGGCATTGAATATTTCTTTAGAAGCAACTTGCTATGAATATGCAAAATATACGGAAGGTGACGGAAAAATGGAAAGCATTCATTCTGATTGGGCAAAGGCGGTTAGGTGGTTAAAAAGTATTCATTCTATGTAAGAAGTAATTTTATGAGTTATAAATTAGTGTTTACAGGGGTTAATATATGTCAGTATTATACGTTGCTTTTAAGGGAAATGGCAATTCCGCTAATAAAATCGTGAGAAACCTTAGCGGCGATAAAGTGTTTTTGACGAATTCATATAGTGGATTAAAGAAGGATATTGATAATATCAATGGTACATATGATTTTGTCTATATGTTTGGGTTAGATAAAAGTTTAAAAGGAAATGTAAGAATAGATTGCCTTGCCCAAAGAGGTGATGTATGCTTAGATTCGGATATGGATTATAATTCAATTGCTATGAAATTGAATAAAAACGGAATTATTGTTAATATAGGGAATACGCCCACGCAGTCCTTATGTAATGAGGCCTATTGGTATATGTTAAGGAAATTCAATTATCATGTGATCTTCTTCCATGTACCTTCCATAAAGTATATAACAGAAAATTTTATTGAAAAAGTAAGAACCGTTTTATAAATTGGGATTTGTGGAGGATAGCATGGATATAAATATCAGGCTTGAAGAAGAAAAAGATTATCGAATAGTAGAGGAGATAACGAGAGCCGCATTCAGTTACCCCGACAGAATCAAGCGAGGGAAGATTGGTTGTCCTTATGAACATTGGATGGTTCATGAGTTGAGGCTCCGTGACGGTATTCCTGAACTAAGTTTGGTCGCTCAATTAGAAAACAGAACTATTATTGGGCACATAATTTGCAGTAATGCTGTTGTCAAAAAGGACAATCAGGTGCTTCCTGTTCTCAATTTTGGCCCTTTAAGTGTGTTGCCCGAATATCAGCATCGAAGCGTTGGAAAAGCACTTGTTCGAGCAATGATAGAGCGGGCAAAAAGGCTCGATTACGGCGCAATTTTATTTTTTGGCAGACCAGAATACTACCCGCAGTTTGGGTTTAAAGAAGCAGCAGTTTATGGTATATCTGATTCTGAGGGTTATAATTATCCTTCGTTTATGGCTATGGAATTGAAAGAAGGATACTTAAAGGATATTTACGGTGGGAAATATTTCGAATCAGATATTTATAACGATGAGCTTAATCGCGATATAGTGAGTTCATTTGATAGAGAGTTTAGGTTAAACAATCAGTAAAATTCCAGTTTATTGAAAAGCTGATTAAATATAAATTGAATTTGCATGTGAAGTGCAGGAGGTATGTAATGAGAGTTGAACATATAGCAATGTATGTAAATGACCTCGAAAAAGCAAGGGATTTTTTTATTAAATACTTTAATGCAACAGCGAATGATGGTTATCATAATAAAACCACAAACTTTCGTTCCTTTTT
>JAAUZY010000067.1 GCA_014804355.1 Lachnospiraceae bacterium | reverse complement strand
TATCTTAAGCGCTCTGCACGGTAAGCGGAGCTACAAGGATGCGTTCAGCAAGGAAAAGATACTGGAGATCATGAACGGCGATGCGGACAGAGGCAAGATCAACAGGAATGTGGTAACCAGTCTGGAACGCAACTATGACAAGATCATAGGGGAGTTTGAGAAAGAGAAAGAGAATACGATCGGGCTGTACCTTAAGATCAAAGAACAGTATGCGATCATAAGCGAGCGTTTTAAGATGTTCGATTAGTATTGAGAAGAAAAGGAGAGATTGAATATGGAAAAGGCAAACGTATACTTTACAACATTTAAGGCAACGGAACATGAGAATCTGTTACAGAAATTACATCGGTTGATGAAGACGGCCGGATTTGAGACGATTGATTTTACGGATAAATATGCGGCAATCAAAATCCACTTCGGCGAGTACGGCAATCTGGCATTCCTGCGTCCGAATTATGCCAGAGTGGTGGCGGATTATGTTAAAGAGTTGGGCGGCAAGCCATATCTCACGGACTGCAATACGCTTTATGTGGGCAGCAGAAAGAATGCGCTGGATCACTTGGAGACGGCTTACATAAACGGTTTTTCACCTTATCAGACAGGCTGTCATGTCATCATCGGTGACGGACTAAAAGGCACTGATGAGACGATCGTACCGATTAACGGAGAGTATGTGAAAGAGGCGAAGATCGGCCATGCCGTTATGGATGCGGATATTTTCATTTCACTGACACATTTTAAGGGACATGAGATGGCGGGCTTCGGCGGTGCGCTCAAAAATATCGGTATGGGATGCGGCTCCAGAGCAGGTAAGATGGAGCAGCATTGTGATGGCAAGCCGAGCGTGAACAGCGCAGCGTGTGTAGGCTGCGGCGCATGTGACAGGATCTGTGCCCATGGCGCACCGGTGATCGAGAATGGAAAAGCACATATTGACCATAATAAGTGCGTAGGGTGCGGCCGGTGTCTGGCGGTTTGCCCGAAGGATGCGATTGCCGCAGATTTTTCGGATTCTATCGCTGTGCTCAATTATAAGATGGCGGAGTACAGTCTGGCAGTCTGCAAGGATCGTCCCTGCTTCCATGTTTCCCTGATTTGCGATGTGTCGCCGAACTGCGACTGTCACGCCGAGAATGATATTCCGATCATTCCCAATGTGGGCATGTTAGCTTCTTTTGATCCGGTTGCGCTGGATCAGGCATGTGCGGATCTGTGCAATCAGATGACACCGGTGGAGGGCAGTGTCTTGGGAGAGAACCTGAAAGAGCACGGTAACGAGGAAGGACATGACCACTTCCACATGACGCATCCCGATACGGAGTGGAAGAGCTGTATCGCCCATGCGGTGAAGATCGGGCTGGGAACGGATCAGTATGAATTGATCAGTATATAACATAAGTTTTGGGAAAGGTAATGTTTATCAATGATGAAGATTGAGGATAAATTAAAGGCTCTTCGGGAGCTGATGCAGGAGAGGAATCTTGCAGCCTATATCATTCCGACGGATGATTTCCACGGGTCGGAGTATGTGGGAGAATATTTTAAGACGAGAGAGTATATGTCAGGGTTTACCGGATCAGCGGGAACCCTGATCGTTCTGTCTGAAGAGGCGGCGTTGTGGACGGACGGCAGATATTTTATACAAGCAGCAGCGCAGTTTGCAGACAGTCCGATTACACTGATGAAATCGGGACAGCCGGACGTGCCCAAGATTGAGGAATATCTGTGTGACAAGCTGGAAGAAAAAAGCGTGATCGGTTTTGACGGGCGGACCGTCACATCTGATTTTGTAAATAAAATTGCGAAAAAGACTGACTCTAAGCAGATCACCTTCGCAGGCGGAGAAGATCTGGTGGACTGCGTATGGGTGGATCGTCCGCATATATCTGCAGAACCGGTATGGGAAGTAGATGTCGCCTACGCGGGCATAAGCAGGGAAGAGAAACTTCGTGATGTGAGGGAAAAGATGGTTGAAGAGCAGGCGGATTTCCTGCTTGTCACGGCTCTTGATGAGATCGCATGGCTGCTTAATCTGCGTGGCAATGATGTCGAGTATACGCCTGTTTTTCTGGCATATATGCTGATGACGCAGGAGAGTGCAGTGCTCTGTGTCCATGAACAGATCTTGTCGGAAGAGATTCGGGAGAAATTAACGCAGACGGGGATCTCGGTCAAGCCCTATGACGCGATAGAACAGATATTGCACGATATTCCGGTAGGAAGTAAAGTATGGGCCGACAGCGCGGCCGTAAGCTACAGCCTGCTAAACGGTCTGCCGGAAGATACGGAGCGCGTTGATAAGCCAAGTCCCATTGTACTCATGAAAGCAGTGAAGACACCGCAGGAGATGGAACATATACGCACGGCGCATATCAAGGACGGTGTGGCGGTAACAAGGCTGATCCGATGGCTGAAAACAGAAGCAGGAGCAGCCGGGGGAAGAATTACCGAGATGAGTGCCGCTGAGAAACTGGAATCATTCCGCGCACAGATGGAAGGTTATCTGGGGGCAAGTTTTGCACCGATTATCGCCTATGGCGCCCATGGAGCCATCGTGCACTATGAACCCACAGAGCAGACGGATGTGGAAGTTGTGGGCGGGAGTTTCTGCCTCGCGGATACCGGAGGACACTATCAGGAGGGTACCACGGATGTCACCCGGACGATAGCCATAGGCAACGTGTCAGAGGAAGAGAAGAGATATTACACGATCGTACTGAGGGGACATCTGGCGTTAGGAGCGGCAAAGTTTGTGGATGGCGTATGCGGGCAGAATCTGGATGTGCTGGCGAGAGAGCCCATGTGGGAAGAGGGACTGGATTACAATCACGGCACCGGACACGGCGTGGGATTTATTCTGGGAGTGCATGAAGGACCGCAGCGGATTCATTGGCGTATTTCGGAGAACACGCAGAGCATTCCCTTGGAAGAGGGCATGGTGATCTCTAACGAGCCGGGAATATATCTGGAAGGGCGGTTCGGTATTCGGCATGAGAATCTTGTGATGTGCCGCAAAGGAGAACAGAACGAGTACGGGCAGTTCATGTATCTGGAACCTCTTACCATGGTTCCTTTTGACAGAGATGCCATCCTGCCGGAGTTGATGACAGATCGGGAACTGCACTGGCTGAATGATTATCATCGGAAAGTGTACGAGGCGCTGGCACCTTATTTTACCGGGGAAGAGCTGGAGTGGTTACGGGAGGCAACAGCTACGATTTCCCGATGATATAGAGAGGATAGGCGAAGGATCATATCAGTTGGCGGTCTTTGTCAAAATATGTGTAAATAATATTTAGCAGATGATTTCACTGCTGATTTATGGTATACTTCAAACAAAAGAAATGAGTGAAATAACGCCGTATGATCGAGGATCGGAACGGGGTTATCAGACGGAAAGGAGAAAAGAGACTATGGAACATCAGAATTTATCTGCAGCAGAGGCAATGGACAGATTAAAAGAGGGAAACAAACGTTATTTAGAGGCAGAGAGTAACACGGGCGATATTTCACCTAAGATCAGACAGAAGACCTGCGATGAGGGTCAGAGCCCTTATGCGATCGTGATCACCTGCTCAGACTCCAGAGTAATACCGGAGAGTATCTTTATGGCGGGCATCGGAGAATTGTTTACCATTCGTGTGGCGGGCAATGTTATGGATAATCATCAGCTCGGAAGCGTAGAATATGCGGCGGATCATCTTGGAAGCAATCTGGTAGTCGTATTGGGACATACACATTGCGGCGCTGTGGGTGCAACGATCGGCAGTGAGCCGGCAGGTTTCGTGAAATACATAACCGATGAAATCAAGGCGGCAATCGGAGAAGAGAAGGATGAGTTCAAGGCAAGCTGCCTGAATGTACAGAGAAGTGTTACACGCATTAAAGAAGGATTAAAACTGACAGATGCGGATAAACTGAAAGTATGCGGCGCCGTATATCACATTGATACCGGACGCGTGGAATTTTTAGATTAATTCCGGAATAATAAAAGCGGAACGGATTGACGATTAGTCAGTCTTACACTTGGAATGGAGGAAAACATTATGGCGGAGACGGAAAAGAAGAGCCCGTATGCGGGTACACAGACGGAGAAGAATCTGCAGGCGGCAATCGCGGGCGAATCAACGGCGAGAAACAACTATACTTTCTTTGCATCCAAAGCAAAAAAGGAAGGCTTTGAACAGATTGCGGCGATTTTTCAGGAAACGGCAGATAATGAGAAAGAGCATGCTAAGATATGGGTGAAGGAGCTGTACGGAATCGGAAGTACGGCGGAGAATCTGGCGGCGGCAGCACAGGGTGAAAACTATGAGTGGACAGAGATGTATGCCGACTTTGCCAAGACAGCGGAGGAAGAAGGATTCCCTGCACTGGCGGCAAAATTCCGTATGGTAGCCGAGATCGAGAAACACCATGAGGAGCGCTATCGCGCACTTCTTCACAATGTGGAGATGCAGGAAGTGTTTAAGAAGAGTGAAGTCAAGGTATGGGAGTGCCGTAACTGCGGACATATCGTGGTTGGCATGGAAGCTCCCGAGGTATGCCCTGTATGCGCACATCCGCAGGCGTATTTTGAGATCAGCGCACAGAACTACTAAGCGGTTTATCAGAATATGAATACAGTTTCCCTCATGTATGCATAAAAATTCGCTGATTACGCATACTGATTCTATCATACAGATTCGGGTGTCAGGTATTTGCCTGAACCGGACCCGATACACAGACGAAGGAGTGGCAAGGGAATGATAGAGCAGGATACCATAAGATTATTGCGGGAATGTGATGCAGGAGTGAAGATGGGTGTTGATTCGATTGACGATGTGCTTGATTATGTGAGCAGTGAAGATTTTAAGAAGTGTCTGACCCACTGCAAGGATGAACACATCAAGCTTAAAGATGAGATACAGCAGCTTCTGGAGAAATATCATGACGACGGCAAGGAGCCGAACCCTATGGCGAAGAGCATGTCATGGCTTAAGACAAATGTCAAGCTGGTCATGCATGAATCAGACCAGACAATCGCGGATCTGATGACCGACGGGTGTAACATGGGCGTGAAATCGCTTAACCAGTATTTGAATCAGTATAAGGCGGCGGATGAGAAGTCCAAAGATATTGCAAAGAAGCTGATTCATTTGGAGGAAAAGCTGACAGCGGATATACGAGGTTATTTATAGGGATTATGAAAAAGGCAGTTATGAGATCCGGGGATAGGATGCCGCGGGTTTCGTAGCTGCCTTTTAAACAATAATGATTACAAGGACAGAAGGAAAAATACGGACACTCTTACATAGACGAAATAATGTGCTATAATTCTTAAGGAAAGTATCAGATTCAGAGCAGCAACAAAAAAGAACAGCTTATACAAAAGATAAACTGCTCTGAATGTGATTCTTTTCAATTGTACCAATTCGCGGAACATTAGCC
>JAAUZY010000066.1 GCA_014804355.1 Lachnospiraceae bacterium | reverse complement strand
TCTTTTGCTTCCTCTGTACGAATTATATATCGATTCGTTTCTTTAGTAATTGCCGCAATATGAACTCCATATTGAATCTCAACCGAAGAAAACCGCTTCAGTTCTTCAAGATAATAGTCTTTGAGTATCATCGCATCATAAGTATATTCCCTCGTCAGGAATGCACCGTCACACATACCCGCCTTAAAAAATCTTTCCGGATGCAGTTCTTCACATGGAATACCCGCCGCATTGCAAAACTCTTGAAACTGCTTTCCGTCAGACCATGAATATTGCCTGGAAGTCGCGTATACTTTATCAAACTCTCGGTTTACGCAAAAACCAAATTCCTGATTAAACCGCTCAAAATAACCCGCCGACTTCATGGCCGTAGACATTGATCTCGGATAATGATAGCCTTGATGTATCCTTGCCTGATTGATAAAAGTTGCCCTGCCAAACGGGGCCAAATCGCACTCCAGCACCAACACCTTTTGACCCCTCCGACAGCAGAATAATGCCGCATACAGTCCATATAATCCCGCACCAATAATAATTTTATCATATGATTCCATCACTTCTGATAACCTCTGACGCACTTATCTGATGTGTACATTTAATCTCCCTGCAGGATCTGCATCTGTACATTACTGATCTTCTCATTCGTCTGAATATACAACCTGTCAATATCCTGGGCATACCAATAATAATCTGCGCTGATACGAATCAGATATTGCTGTTCTCCGGGATGTAGCTTGAAACGGAATCGAAACAGATCCTCTTCCCCTGTTTTCGTTGACCCTAAAATAATTTCTGTGTTATTCGTCTCTTCCATGTATTCGTTTTCACAATAGCAGGTAAGCAGTAAATAGTTTCCTTTGCTCTTATCTATTTGAAGTGAATTCTCTATATAATATATCCCATCTTCCTTGAGGGATATATCTGCCGCCACCGGATTATTCCATCCATCTTTTGTATCATAATTACCCCACAAATACGGAATTTCGTACATTGGATAATCATGTAGATATAGAACATCTCCTTTATCATAGCCGTAGTCAATTAACTTATATTCTTGCGCCAGTCTGTCTGCCAGCTCTTCATATTTTTCCACGCGACACCAGACTGCCGTATCCTCAAATTGGCAAAGTGGTCTGTATTTCTGATAAATATACTCCGATACCTTGTAATATCTGCTTATATTTGCAATACCATCCACAGCCATTCTATTCGCAGCAGCGCTGGTGGCAGGCAAAATTGCCAATGGAATCCGATCCTTTTTCTCTTCTATTTGCTGAATAAATGCTTCCTGTGTATATTCCCCTGATAAATGTCCCGGTGACTGCGCTGCATAAACAGGACATTCCCTTTCCAGCGCCGAATAAAGAAACGAGACATTCATAAAATCAAGAAAAGTATCCTCCTCTTCCAGCAACAAATCAAATATGTTTTGATAAGAAGCTATCGTCTCAGCTACAGCATCCGATATCTGCACCCTTTGCTTCCGTTCTGTAATATTCTGCCATTCTGATGACCATCCGCCTATACATTTATTTACCCTCGCAGGCACTCTATCTATAAACGGTTCCCCAGTGAAACTATCTCTGCCTGCCATGAAACACAAAAGTAAAAGAAGTACAACTGAACCGGATATGAAAAATATTTCTTTTTTGCAAATAAAGTAAAGAGCCGCCACAATAAACAATCCACCCGAAAAAATAACCGTGTTTGTCGCCATTTCATTTAACGTATGCCTTACCAGTCCCCGCGGCAAATTAGCAAAGTAAGCTATTCCCAATATAATGATCATGTAATAGGACGCACTCTCTTTCCATTTCACATCCATAAGAAAAAGGAAATAGAAAAGTAGTATAGCGCAAATAAGCGGAATAACCATATATGCTAGTGCAAAATAGACGCTGTACTTATCCCCCAACAGCCCGGTTCCCCAATTTTGATTTGACAAAGATACCGCAACAAATTCTCTGATTCTCCCAATCGGTGAGCAATTTCGTATAGTACAAAGAATCGTCCATGTCAACATACCGCTTAAAATAACCGCCAGAAAAGTCAAGCCCAATTCTTTCAAATATCGAATCTGTCTGTTTTTCAGTAAAAAAATCCCCAGCCCGGTAAACGCCGCTATTCCGAATGCAGTTCCCAGGTCAAGACGATAGAGAACCGCAATTGCACAGGAGACCCAAATAAGCAGTGCTCTTCCATAGCCATGCTTTTTAATATAACTCCCAACACTGATACAGATCAAAATCCCCCATGTATAATATCCTACGATACCTTCAAGGGGCAGACATAAAGTATACCAAAAAGCGGAATTCTCATTTTGCAGCAATTCCTTTAAAAAGAAATAAAAAAGCAGCACATTTACTACATTAATAAGCCCGCTGTAAGGCGACAAACAGGCTCCTGCACTGTCATGATTAATAAGCGCATACGCAACGCCTCCGATCACATTCCTAAGCATATGTCCGCCATAATGTTCTATGATCGGAAGCTTTCCAAAATATAAAAAATCACTGATTAATATAGAGGCATTGGCACTCTCAAACAAGTTAGGTTTCACCTGCTGTTGCAGCGGAATCTGATACGCCAGACAGCTCAACCCTGAAAGTAAAAGCGGATAACCAATTTTTTTCCACCTAATTACCCGATTTTTCCATATAAAGCTTATAAGCAGAACCGTGCAGCCAAAAGCAACAAGCATAACACAATATACTCTTCTCGGCTTAAGGACAAATACTTCATACTGATTCAGAATATTAATCAATTCTATATATACAGAAGTTAAGAGTGGCAGCCCCAAGAATAAAGTGGAAATTTTCAATATTACATTTTCACACGGCAGGCTCAATCCCTTATATCGAATTTCATATATAAAATATGCTACAAACATAATTCCGAAAACAATATAAAAATATATTAGCCAATCATGTCCGTCATTCCGTTGTCCGGGATAAATAACAGCGGCAGGAAAGCTGACTGCCATAGAAACTATCTTAATAAGAGTATACTTTTCTAAGTCCACTCTTTTTTCTAAACTACCGTAACAATAAATAACATCCAAAACAAAAATACTCAAAATGAAAAAATATCCAAAAGAAAAACTATTTAATTTCCAAAAAAAAGAAAACATTCGAAATAATATAACAACAAGAGCCGATAAAGCCGAGCCGTCAAGCAATCTCCACGATTCACGTTCCTTGATTCGTGGATCACGGTGCCACAAGAACTCTAAAATGAAAAGAAATATAACACATGAAATTACGAACAATAAAAACCAACAATAAAAATTACGAACTACTTTACTGACATTCCAATTATTTGCAATTCCAAATCCGATGAAACGCTCAAACCTTTCAACTGATATGCGATTCGTATCTGTTGGAGGCAGTAACATGATTAATGCACTACTCAACAATATGCTGATATAACAATTCTTCTGTTCGATCTTCTGTCTCATATGCTTTATCGTCTCCATCAGACTGCTGATATTTTCTTTTTTCTCTTAACCAATAATAACCTTTTTGGTTTAATTTTGCAACACTATACAGGTTGTTATTATAACTATTTTATTCATATATACTAATAGATAGCTACTAACGCACAGTATAGGAGTTCATTCATGAATGATTATAAAAAAGCTATGGGGGAAAGACTGAGAACACAGCGAAAAAAGCAGCAGCTTACACAGGAACAGCTTGCAGAATGTCTAAATATTTCCATTAAACATTATAGTGAAGCGGAACGAGGGCTTGTGGGTCTCTCTGTCGAAAATCTGATTAAAGTCAGCGAAATTCTGGGTATCAGTCTTGATTATCTGCTAAAAGGAATTTCAATTGACTATCCGTTTCCCGTAAGAATGTTGGAAATCTATCAAAATTGTCCGGAATCTAAGAAGAAGTATCTTCTTGAATTACTGGAATTGGAAGCTAAAATTTATTTATAACATCCCATATGCATAAGCAAAGCGAAGACCATTGACGCAATTCGGCGAACCAATGGTCTTTTTGAATTGATTTTATTTCATAACTGTTCTAAAATAGTGTATAAAGAATCCCTATGAAATCGAAGGTATACACATGAAAAAATTATTTTCCAAAAACTACAGCTCAAAAAATGAAACGCCTGTCGGCCAGAAGCAGAATATCGATGTCATTCTATCCACCGTGGAAGAGGTAAAGTCCTCCAGTACGGACATCGTAAATGAGGTGACGGTAGTTCGTGATCTCGCCGACGAAAATAAGCACAGCGCAAATACCGTGGTGAACAACATGGATGAACTGACCGGGCAGAACGCAGTTCTCACCGAGAAGACCCATTCTTCCATCGGCATGACCAGCGATATCCAGAATCAAGTAGAAAATATAGCTACCATGATCTCGCAGATGGTCCTGCTGGTGAACGAGACTACCACACATGCAGGCGAAAGCTCGCGCGAATTGGCAGAGGTGGTGGAATCCACGCACACCATGGCAGCGCTGTCCAACGATGTCAGCAGCATCGTAAAAGAGTTCTCAGAGGAGTTTGCCATGGTAAAGGAGGAAACTGTCTCCATTGAAGGTATTACATCACAAACCAATCTCCTCTCCTTAAACGCGTCCATAGAAGCAGCCAGAGCAGGCACCGCGGGGCGCGGATTTGCGGTGGTTGCCGATCAGATCCGCAAACTGAGCGTGGAGACTAAGAGCTCTTCCACAAGTATCATGAACGCTCTGAACCATCTGGAAGAAACTTCCGCAAGAATGACCGATGCTATTGCGAAAGTAATTGAGATCATTCAGCTGAATCTGGAGAAAATCACGCAGGTGAACGCCAGCGTAGTCAGTATTTCTAATGATTCCCAGACATTAAACAGCAATATTTCCCGCATCGATAATGCCATCAAAGATGTGGAGCAGTCCAATCAGAATATGGTAGAGAATATGCAGCAGATATCCGAAGCTATGTCTGTGATGAGTAAGTATGTGGAAAATGCTGCCGACAACGCCAAGAGTATGCTGAAAAAATACGAGCAGACTACCGTAAATGTGGGTAAAATCGAGGCCTCCGTGGGCAACCTTGTAGTGCGTCTGGGTGAAGGCGGCTTCATGGGCATTCAGGATGCAAAACCGGGCTGCAAAGTCTCCATTATCACACTGGACAAGGATGGTGCGCCTGACAAAGAATATTATGGTCAGGTTGTGCGCCAGCAGGGTTCGGAGGCCGTGGTAGATATCCGCCCGAAATCCATCCCCAAGGGTCCGGATGCACCTACACGGTTTCATCTGCAGATGATCCTCGGAAACGTTCTGTACCACTGGACGGAAGTTGCTGTCTCTGAGGTATCGGAGGGCGGTAATACCTATTATCGTGTAATGACGAGCGCCAATCCCAAAGTAATGCAGCGTAAGAAGAATCCACGTCTGGAAATCCACTGCCCTTGCGAGGTATCCATCGACGGCAATTCAAAGACATATCATGGGAAAATGCTGGATATCAGTGCCAATGGTATGGCGTTTACCGCCACAGACCCGGATTTTGAAGCGGCTGAAAAGAAAATGATAACTGTCAATATTCCCCAGCTCCCGATTCCGAAGGCACGCACGATACAGGCATACATCATGCGGTGCAAACAGGGAAGCAACGGATATATTCTAGGCTGCCGACTCTCAGAAAATAATCTGGCGATCCAGCAATATATAGAAACACAGTAACAAAAGCCTTATCACATATTCAGATCGTTCAGCGCTTAAAGGAGGATTTCTATGAAAAATGTTGCACGCATGGCACTGGAAAACGGCATGGTGATCGGTGAAGATGTCTATAGTTACAAGAATAAACTGCTCTATCCGAAGGACACTGTGGTTGATGATTCTGTGGTTGCAAGACTGGCACGCTACTCCATTATGTGTGTCTCCATTATGGAGGACATAGATTATGCGACTACACATTTCGAGAAGGTTCGGCTTAGCTCCGAATTTAAGACTTTTGAACTGACTTATAATAACTGCATGTCTATCTACCGCAAGTTGATGAAGGGTTTTGTGGAACAGGGTACTCCGGCTAAAATGGGAAGTCTGATGGAACTGTATGTCAAAATCTCCTCTCGCGCCAGAGGCGGCGAACAACTTCTGGATTTCCTCTATAACATGCTGCCCAGCGAAGACGATATGACTTATGCACACTGCCTGAATTCCGCCTTGATTGCCGGTGTGTTCGGCACATGGCTTAATCTATCCAAGGAAGATATTTATCTTCTGATCCAGTGCGCCTTCTTCTATGATATCGGAAAACTGAAGCTGCCTCAGGATTTGTTGTGGAAATCAGGTAAATTGACGGATCTCGAATTCACGAAGTTAAAGACGCATACGATGCTGGGATTCGATATGCTCAAGGACCGCGATATGGATGAACATGTGCTGAAAGCCACACTCATGCACCATGAACGCTGTGACGGCTCCGGTTATCCTTCCAAACTGCGTTCCGATAAGATTGACATCTTTGCCAAATACATAGCGATCATAGACGCCTATGAGGCGATGACATCTGCAAGAACTTACCGGGTATCTCTGAATCCTTTTCAGGTAATCGCAAATTTCGAAAAAGATGGATATGTCAAATTTGATGAAGAAATATTAAAACCCATCTTATCTCACATTGCCGCAACGCAGATCGGCTTTACCGTGCGGCTGACCAACGATGTGGAAGCCAAAGTCGTACAGATCAATGAAGATCACCTCACCAGACCGCTATTACAAGCGGGTGATGAGATGATTGATCTTGTGAAAGAACCGGATCTCGACATTGCCGCGATCTACTGACCGAAATATTCATTAAAAATGCGCTTGGCGATGGGCACCGCGTAATCACCGCCGCTTCCCGCGCCTTCTATAATGATAGTAACGCATACTTCCGGATCCTCTGCCGGAGCAAAACCTGTAAACCATGCATGGGATTCTGTTTTGACATTGCTGTATTCTGCTGAGCCGGTCTTTCCTGCCGCTGTGTAGGACTGACCGGCCAGTTTTGTGCCGGTTCCGCTCGTAATCACTTCCTGCATAAGGCTGTTTAATGCAGCCGCTTCTTCCTCGGACATCAGTTTCCGATAGGTATTCGGATTAAACTGTTTGATAATATTCCCCTCATTGTTCTTTACATAATCTACCAGATAGGGTTTCATAAGTACCCCGTTATTAGCGATGGCACATGTGATCATATTCAGGTGCAGCGGTGTGATCTGTGTCGTCCCCTGCCCGATCACCGCCTGCATAATATCGGAATCCGTAGTGGACTCATCCACGATGAGCCTGCTTTTGTTATAGTTGAAAGCAACCGGCAGTTCCTTATTGAACAACAGACTGTTTAATGTATCGCCGAAACGTGCACGATCAATCTGCATTCCGATATTGGCAAAAGAAGAATTACACGATTTTGCAAAAGACTTCGTAAAATCCTCATAGCCGTGAATCGAACCGTGATAACAGTTGATCGTATCCTGCCCTGATGTAAACCGTCCGCCACACTGATAACTGTACTGATTATAAGTATCCGGGTTCTCCCGAATATATTCGAGCGCAGTTACGATCTTAAATGTGGAGCCGGGAGGATACAACCCTTGGGTTGCACGATTTAACAGCACCGAACTCTCCTTGTCTTCCAGCAGTTCATCCCAGATCGCATCGATCTCATTGGGATCAAAATCCGGTTTCGACACCATGGCAATGATCTTTCCGGTGTCAGGTTCCGAGACGATGATCGCACCTTTATAGATTCCCAACGACTGAAAAGCAACTTCCTGTACTCCTACATCCAGCGTAGTCGCCACACTGTCCCCCGGATATTTTTCCCCTGCCACATCGCTTGCCACTTTATCTGCGAGTTTTGCATTGGAATTAATAAGATAATAATTACTCAGAGACTCAATTCCGTATTTTCCGTTGGTTGCATATCCCACCGCGTGGGCAAAAAGATTCCCGTACGGATAAACTCTGGTCTCGCTGCCGTCCTCCTCAGTCTCTGTCTGCGCCAGCACCTGCCCTCCGGCGGCATAGATTGTTCCACGCCTGTTCTGGGATATGAGCAGTTCCTGTCTTCCGTTATAGCTGTTGTTGATCAGCTCCTGCTGGTTTGTGATGGCATAATAACACGTATATCCCATCATACACAGGAATACAGCCACAAAAAGATATGTCACAGCAAGGATCTGTCTATTCCTCTTCTTCCGTTTCCGGTTCTTCCCGGAGGTCTTCCGGTTCCGTTCTTCGTCTTCTTTTCTTTTTGGCACGTCTGGTTCCCTCTTCCTGTCTTATGATGTACAGTCCTTCTATAATGAAAAACATCACCAATGTGGTAAGCACCGAACTTCCGCCGTAACTGATAAACGGCAGTGTGATCCCGGTCATCGGTATAAATTTTGTTCCGCCCCCGATCGTTAAGAATACCTGAAAGATATAAGTAACGCCCAGTCCGAAAGCTATTAACTGATAGAATTTATCCTGCAGCCGCATGGCTATATTCATGAACATGATAAAACAACTGATGCAGATCAGAATCATGCACATAGAAAACGCAATGCCAAGTTCCTCCGCCACAGCCGAAAAAACGAAATCGGCTTCCACAAAAGGAATGGAATCCGGCGTCCCCCGAAACAGCCCCAGGCCAAACCATCCGCCGCTACTGATGGCAAAAAGCGACTGTGTAATCTGATACCCCGCATCATCAATACAGCTAAAGGGATCTTTCCAAGCCTGCACACGCACCTGCACATGACTGAAAAGCTGATAGGCTATCACCGCCGCCCCGCAGCCTCCCGCGCTTCCCAGAAACAGATAAGCCCAGTTGCCTGTAGCGATAAACACCATCATCACATAGACGATAAAGAAAATCAATGCGCTGCCCAGATCTTTGGAAGCCACCAAAATAAGCACATGTGCACCGGCCACCACTGCTGTAAGTGCGACCCGGAGCAGATCGTGAGATTCGCTGAGCGCACTGGCAAGGAAAAAAACGAAAATAATCTTTACAAATTCCGAAGGCTGGAACGTTACGCCAGCGATTGAGTAAGATATTTTGGAGCCATAGGTGGTGGAACCTAAGATCAGCACAATGCCGATCGCTACAATGCCCACCGCCGCGTACACCCATGTGAGACTTTTCAGGAATTTCAGTTTATGGATGAAAAATGGAATCAGCATACCGATAATGATAGAAACCGTTACAATAAAAAACTGCTTGATCGCTTTTTCAAAAGAGAGTCGGCTGAGTATAATAAATCCTATACTGAGCAGCATGCACATATTGTTAATGATCAGTCTGTTTCCGCCCGGATATACCATTCTAAACAGAACGATCGTCGCAAACAATAAAATCTGCTGCAGGACATAGAACAACAGATACTCCAGTTTTCCCGTCTCGAAACAGATAACAAGAAAGCAGGAAAAATGCACCAGAAACATCAACAGATTCTGGCGTATATAACTGCCGCTTCGTTTCTCCTCATCCTGAAAACGGAACACGAGAAAGCACTCTAACGTATATAATGCAATAAATAAAGTAATAAAATACTTTGAAAGCTCGGTGATATACAATTCCATAAAATACTATTCCACGCCTCTTTTCAAATGTCCCGTTGTATAAACTTCATAGGGGAATGATTCTCCTGTAAGAATCCGTCTGCAATCCTGCGCCGACTCTGTGGTAAAGTCATAACGCCTTATATCGGCATCGATCCGTTTTACCTCATTTTCCTGCAAATGCAGGGAATAAGGGATCGAATTATAAATGATATTATAGCAGTGCAGACAATTCGTCTCCACCGGGAAATCCGTCCCGTATCGATCCCTGATCCGCAGGTCGGAATGCGGCTTCCCGTGTCCGTCTGCATGACACCGCGCTGCCGTCTTCCGGATACAGTTAGCTGTCACCATCATAGGAATCGTTCCATACACGATCATGGCAGTGCGCATCCCCAGCTCTTTTGCCGACCGGACAAGCTGTGCAGATTCTTTTCTGTTTAGCTCATAAGGCAGCGTACATTCCTTCGTATAGTCTGCCCAGAATCGAAGACTTTCCGTGTTAAAAGAATATAATCCGGCATCGGGAATAAGTTCATAAGATTCACCAAATGTTGCGGCATAGGCAAATCCCTCTATATTACGGACTAAAAAGCCGCTGATTAACGTATCGCACTTTCTGCGACCGCCCTGTCTTGAATGCAAGTCTGTGTCAGTCTCATGATCACGGCAATCCTTTTTGACCTTGTTGGTCAATTCTCGTAAATAAGCTTCATCCCGTGTCCGCAGCACATAGGGAAGCGCCAAGGCATAATGCAGATCACCGTGTGTGCGCAAAAGTGATACCACTCTATCATGTTCCGTCATATAGAGATCGCTGTCTATGTAAATGCGACGGCATGGAAATGTAACCGCCACAGCCAGTTGATCACATGTGGATACCATAATATCGATCTTCCTGTTCGGCATATCTGATTCAGCCTCTGAGGATTTCCCACAGGTATCTTTTGCTGAAATGCCTCTGCCGTACATCTCTATTCCGTCCGAAGCTTCCCGCCTGACGCGCTCTGCCTCAGGCAGCGGATCACGGCCGGCCGACATGCCCAGCCTAAGCATATACTGCCGCTCATAGACTTCTATCCCCTTACGGCGCAGATCGTTCAGCGCGCTTACCGGCAGAAATACATCTCCCTTGATCTCAATCTCGCAGGATGTCACTGTCAGACAACAGTTTCCTGTTTTCAATAACTGTTTTCTAATATGATCGGACTGCAACGGCACCTTCTTCGCCGCTTCTGCCACAGCACCGTACACGGTGATTGAAAGCACCTCTTCTGCCGGATTCACAGTACCGTCACACTGCTTCGTATCTTCGGTTTCGGAATCACAGATCCGCAGACATACCGGTTCGCCGACAGCTAAGGTAACCGTCATTCTGACAGGATGCCTGTCCGGCTCTCTGATATATTCGGACGCGATCTTTTCAAGAAGCACCTGATCGCTTCCCGCGTAGCTTGGCTTATGCAGGGTGATCATCTCCCTGCCGTTATGACGTTCATAGTATCCCGTCTGTATCTCGCTGCGGATGTACAGGCTTCGCAGCATATCCTGATCCTCTTTGGACACATGATAGCCGTCATTACCGTTTCTCTCATACAGATCTATATATTTGCGGTACAGAGCCGTGACCCCTGCCGCGTACTCCGGTTTTTTCATTCGTCCTTCTATTTTAAATGAATCGATCCCTGCATCAATCAACTGCGGGAGATATGAGATCGTGCACATATCCTTAAGGCTGAGAGGATATTCGATCCCTTTTACTCTCTCCTCTCCGTCACAGATCTGATATGGCAGTCTGCAGGGCTGCGCACATCTGCCCCTGTTGCCGCTTCGGCCGCCTAATATACTGCTGAAAAGACATTGTCCGGAATAACAATAGCACATCGCACCATGGACGAAACACTCTATCTCCAATCCGGTCTCTTCTTTCATCCGCCGCACTTCATCAAGAGACAGTTCTCTTGCAGGCACAATGCGTTCCACACCCAGCCTGCCAAGCATTGCCGCACCGCCTAAACCCGTCACGGTCATCTGTGTGCTGACATGCAGTGCCAGACCCGGAAAATACTTTCCAATATACCGCAGCACTCCCAGATCCTGTACGATCACCCCGTCCAGCCCCGCTTCGTAGAACGGACACAGATAGGAATAAAGCTCTGAAAATTCTGTATCTTTTATCAGCGTATTTACAGTAAGATATATTTTCCTCCCCATGAAATGGGCTGTGCGAATGGCACGGCAGATTTCCTCCCCGGTAAAATTCTGCGCATATGCTCTGGCGCCGAATTTCTCTCCGCCCAGATACACCGCGTCCGCTCCCGCATTTACAGTTCCGAGAAAAGCTTCATAATTTCCCGCAGGAGCCAATAATTCAACTGTTTTCTTCATATAGTTTCTGCTTCCCGTTTTTCCCTGTTACATGAAAAGCCCTGTAGATTTCTCTGACAGGGCTAGGCTTCTTATTTTTTCAGTTCTTTTAACTCTGTTTCCAACCGAATGATCTTCTTGGCGTTCTCATTGTTTTCACTCTGAAGCGCACGGATGTTTTTCTCCGTACTCTCCAATTTAATCTGAGAAGCGATCAGTTCATGTTTCAAGTCATACATTTCCTTGTCTTTGCTCTGCAATTTCTCTTCCAGTTCGCTGATCTTCTCCTTCGCCTTAAAATAATCATCCGCTATATTAAGCTGCAACAAAACATTCTGCGTATCGAGAGACTGTCTCTTAAAACTGTCAACCTTGTTATACTCCGCCACTTTATTGTTTATGTAAGAGGCAACCTTCTGTAAATACTCTTCGCTCTCATAACCGCTCAGTGTAAAAACCTTACCGGCAATGATTACCTCTGTATCTGTTTTCGTTGACATAGGACTTTCCTCCACACAAAATATGCCACCCGACAAAATTATATAGTACAATATCTATTATATATAGCCCTCGTCGGAATTTCAACCATTTTTTTAGTGACAGGTAGAAATGGAAAATTCTATGACATTGACTATTATCAAAATCCTCTGTCTGACCGATATATAGAATATAAAATAATACAGCAAGTCACAGACTTATAGAAAAAGGAAACGGATTTCCTGCTTTGTTCACGGATCGGACACTCTATAAGGATTATATATATTGCAGCTTTTTCACATACTGTCTGCAGTTCTTCCGTATATCAGCGAACTCCGCAAGAAAAATCCACTTAAGATGACGTATTTGTTTCCTTTATAATCGATTTACAGCTCGGGAAAGGCATGGTGTTGATATGAGTATGACGGTTGGAACACGCAATTCAGATGTCATCAAAATAGAAATGTATAATCGGGACGGCTCTTATGCGGGCACGATGACCGTTTCAAAACCGCGCAAGCGCACTACTACCAATACGAAAAGTGTGTCTATGACGAATAATAAGAAAAAGAAGAAGAAACTGCAATATAATTTCAAGCGGCTTTCCAATCAGATCATGCGAACCAAGACATCGATCAATGCCAAGCAGCTCACAACAAAAACGAAATTCCAGATCGCCGATCTGCGCATGAAGCTGATCAGTGGTGATTATGATTATGTAGAAATTCACAATGCCCTTACCCATGCGGAAAAAATAGCCCGCGTTGCCAAGAAACGTTTGAAACACCTCCAGGAAGAAGAAAATCTTGAAAAATCCGGCAACAAGGGTTTGACTGATTCCGAAGAAATGCAAACGGAAAAGGACGAAGAAGATGAAATCATCGATACCACCGGCATGACTCAGGATGAACTAAAGCAGCTTGTAGAGGAGATTCAGGAAGAACTGGAGCAAATCGAAAAAGAACTGGAAAAAACCATAGAAGATTCTCAGGATCTTATGGAGGAATTTGTTCAGGGCAGCAGCCAGCAAATGGACCCGAAGGATCTTGATCTGTTAAAAAAGAAACACCGTGCCGATGAGATTCGTGATATCATGAAGGCGGACATGGAATATCTCAGGGCACTCTTTGACAAACTGGAAAAAGAAAAAAGCGCCGGCGTAAGCGGTTTCGGAGACAACTCTTCCGATTCCGGCGATTCTTCCGGAAACACCTCCGGCGTATCACTGCAGATTGGTGGCATAGATATCCCTGTTTCAAATGTTGAGGCACCGCTGGAAATCGCCGGCGCCACTGTAGATGTTATGGCATAATAAAAGTAAATCACTTCGTTATTAACTTTGCGAGATTGGCTACGCAAAACCGTAAAAGGGCGAAGAATATTTTACACGCCGGGCATTTCAAGCCCTAAATGATGATAAGTACGCTCCGTGACAACTCTGCCGCGGGGCGTTCTGTTTAAGAAGCCGTTCTTGATCAGGTACGGTTCATAGACATCCTCGATCGTTCCCGCATCTTCCCCGATAGCTGCCGCCAACGTATCCAGCCCTACAGGTCCTCCTTTAAACTTATCGATCATCGTACACAGAATATTTCTGTCGATATGGTCTAATCCCATCTTGTCCACATCCATCAGATCTAGCGCAATATTAGCCACATCCAGCGTGATCACACCATCATATTTTACCTGGGCAAAATCCCGAACTCTCTTAAGAATACGATTGGCAAGACGTGGCGTACCGCGGCTTCTTCTTGCCAGTTCCGTGGCGCCTTCCTCGTCAATCTTCACCCCAAGGATCACTGCGGAATGCTGAATGATTACCCGCAGTTCTTCCACGGAATAAAATTCCAACCTGTGAATCACTCCGAACCTGTCCCGAAGCGGCGCCGTCAGAAGCCCCGCCCTTGTAGTCGCTCCCACCAGTGTAAAATGAGGCAGATCCAAGCGGATCGACCGCGCCGAGGCTCCTTTGCCGATCATAATATCAATGGCATAATCCTCCATCGCAGGATATAATACCTCTTCTACCTGACGATTTAATCTGTGTATCTCATCCACAAACAGCAGATCGCCCTCCTGAAGATTATTCAGGATCGCTGCCATCTCGCCGGGCTTCTCGATGGCCGGTCCGCTGGTCACTTTCATGTGAACTCCCATTTCATTGGCAATAATGCCCGCCAAAGTCGTCTTACCGAGTCCCGGAGGCCCGTAGAAAAGTACATGATCCAATGTGTCATGCCGCTGTTTGGCCGCCTCTATATAGATTTTAAGATTTTCCTTGATCTTAGATTGACCAATATAGTCATCCAATGTCTGCGGTCTGAGAGAACCCTCGATTTTAATATCCTCTTCTATTAAGTTTGTTTCGATCATTCTGCTGCTCATATTATTCCTCATCCTGTACGCCTTTAACGCTGCTCTGTACACTCAGTCTCAGAACATGTGTTTTAAAGCGGATTTTAAAATACTCTCCACCGTAGACTCTTCCGTCACTTCCGCTTTCTTTACGGCAGCCGTGGCATCGGACGCCGAATAGCCGAGTGCGACTAGCGCTTCGATCGCTTCTTTTTTCATAACATTGTCCTGACTGCCACCGTCCAGAGACGCTCCGCCTGTGGACGGTATCGGTTCTCCGAGTCCCCGCAGCGTATCCTCCAATGAGATCTTGTCCCGAAGATCAAGAATCAATCGCTCTGCGGTCTTACCGCCTACACCGGGTGCCTTGGAAATGGCTTTCGCATCCCCTGCCATAATCGCAAACCGTAAGGCATCCGCGCTCATTACGGACAGAATTGCCAGACCGCCTTTGGGTCCGATTCCATTGACTGTGATCAATTTCTTGAAAATCTCCAGATCATCTCTCGTCAGAAACCCGTATAAGGAAAAGACATCTTCCCTTACAAGCGTATATGTATAAATCTTTACTTCATTCCCCAGCGGCGGAAGCAGATCCGCCGTAGTCGTAGACACTTTCACATTATAGCCGATATTACCGACCTCCACAACAATGTTATCCTCTGTAATTTCCTCCAATGTTCCTTTTAAATAGGCGTACATATTAAATCTCCCATTCTCAGTACTTTGCCATGTGGTGTTCTGTCTTCCCACACCGCTGTCGTACATTTATCATATCCCGCAATCATATTATATTTATCTCCTGATTGTATATCACCTATATCAGTACAGCCTGTCGCTTTGACGATATAGATATGGCACCAATTCCATCGCAATAAAACCCAATACCGCTCCCGTCACCGTACCCGCCACAATCAGATAGGGTATGTAGTATCCCACGTAAACCGTCTCAACCACCAGCATCGCAACGATGATCTGTCCGATGTTATGAAAGACACCTCCCAAAACGCTCACTCCGATCATGGAAAAGCATTTAAGCCGCCTGCCGAGAAGCATCGCCACGAAACTGCATACTGCCCCGGCCAGCGCATACAATATCGTATACAGATTACTGAATAGAAATCCGGACAATATGATGCGCAGTCCATTCACAAGCAAAGCCTCACGGACTTCATCCAGCTTTCTTTCATCCATTACATTGCTTTGTTCTGTGCCATCACGATATAACAATAAGACAACAATCAGGTTCGGCAGCCCCAGCTTGATTCCCGGAATACCGAAAGAAAAAGGGATTAACGACTCCACATAGGCAAGGATCAGTGCGAGGGCGAGAAAAAAACCTAATTCAACAGTTCTCTTTATCATCGTGTTACCCCGTCTAACAATTCGCCTTCCGCCTCTGCAGACCTCATACTCTTTCTTCGTTCCGATCCCGGCTTTCTTCCACTGTCCACTATTTCAACTACAAGCTTATGCGGCAGGCAGATAATGCTCTCCCTCTCTGAAATAATCGGCTTATGATGTACGCAGATCTGATCCCTGCAGTCCGCTGCCTCCATCGTAATCTTACCGTCTGCAACGGAAATCAGATTATAAGATCCGCCTTCGGGAAGTGTGGGATAATCTTCTGCATATATGATATGGACATCCTGATCCGCATATACTGTATTTCCAACCGTATTGGCAATATACCCTCTATCCTCCTCGGCATAGTAAACCATATAATAATTCTTTTGACTGTTTAAGTCAATTTCTGCCAGATCAATTATATATGCTTCTGCACCATTACAGGATATACGCACCATACTGCCCGTTCCGTGGTGCAAGGCAAAGAATACGGTAAGCGCTAACGCCGCAAGCAGGCAGCCAGCAATCAAAATGATATCCGCTCTGCGCATGGAATGGTTATTATTCATGATACTCTTCCTGGTCGTCCTCCATCCCGATCTCCTTCATATGTCTTCTGCCCAGATCTTTTCCCATGCGGGCTCCCCAATCACACCTTAAGGCAAATCCGAGCCCGCCGATCACGGTGACACTTATGAGAATCACAATCAAATCCAATGTCATACTCACCACTCCTTTTGTAGCTTCAAAAGCATATATTCAGTATAACATAGTTTTGATTAGCTATGTATTTTCTTTTTCAAGTACCGTCTGTAAATGATTCTGTAAGAAATTATCCTGATGATCAGACAAGCCCTGTGCATTTAATTCCTGCACAATAATATTACAGACCGCTTCAATAATCAGAATTCTGCCGTCCTCTGTATTCAGATTATAGACATAGTCATGCGGCGAAACACCTTCCCATGCAGCTTTCGGATCAGGAATCGTGTAGAGCAGGTCAAGCATATCGCCGATCTCAGCGCCCACAGACAATTCTCTCATTCCCCTGCGCATCCATTTATCATAGGGCGCATAGCACTTATTCAAAAGATAAACAACTTTCATACTCTCCCGCACGAACTCGGAAAGAGCCAGTTCCGCCGCAATGCGCTCTCCACGCTTCATGGCTCTGGCATAATTGTACTGCCCGGATTGTGCTGCCTTTGCCAGACTCTGTACCAACCGTCTGATCCATACTTTTCTCGGATAATACCTCATGAGTTCATCACGAATGGCGCTGAATCTTCCCAGCCGGTCATCAAAAACTCTGCCGCTTACTGCAGTTGCCAGACTATCCTCAGAAACTGTAAGCCACTCCTGATCGGTAACCGGAGCCCTGCCATATCCTAATATCCCGCTGTAGAAATCTTCCAGGCAAAGCACACCTACTCTGCCCTCACCTTGTTCTTCACACACGCGGCTGGAAAAACCCATGAATTCCTGCGGAAGCGCTTCATACGCCGCCTGCATTTGCGCCCCGTATTGTGCATAGATCTCCCGTGGCAGCCAGATGCAAAACGACGGACCATAATCATGATCCATCGATATCTCATCATCAAACCCCAGACATTCGGAACCGGCTCCAACCAGCCCTGCCGCTGTCTGATCTGCGATCTGCGGAAATTTTTGCGCGATCATCGCTCTGCCGTATGCTTCGTAATATTTTTGTGCCAGCTCTAATCCCTGCATAATATTAATCTCTCCGTATAAATACATCAATTCAAATGTCGATTTCCGACTCTAAGATATATTCTTGTGAATCGCCTGTTGCACTTCTGCCGCCCGTCCCAAATAAAACTGCCTCTTCTCCTCATCCTCCAGCTTCTCACATACCGCCGCACAATTCTCGCATAGCACCGCGTAACTCATATTTTCACCGAAATGTACTTTCACCTCGTCAAGCGCCTTCTCATAATAGGTAAGCGCCTTCTCATAATCCTGCATACGATACCACGCTTCCGCCACTCCCGCCAGTGCGCCGCTGTAATGGGCATCCGTATTCTCACCATTCTTCTCGAATAAGGCCAGCGCCCGCTCCAGAAGTTCCTTTGCTTTTTCCGGCTGCGAGATCTTAAAGTAAAGCAAGGCAAGATTGGTCAGAGTTGTTGCCGTTTCCATCTCGCCGCCCTCCAAATTCTCAATAATCGCCAGTGCCTTATTTGCATAGCTGATTGCTTCCTCGTTTTCCTCCATCTTCTCCAATAGGATACTCATATTGTTGTACAGTCCCGCATACCTGTAATCCTGCGGCGGCAAAATGCCGTTATAAATCTGCAACGCCTGTCTGTAATAGCGCAGTGCAACCTCATAATCTCCTGCCGCACGATAAGCCGTGGCAGCGTTTAGCAGTGTTGTGGCAAAGTGCTCCGTATTCTCCATCTGCAGTTCTTCCATCAAAAGAAGAACATCTTCCGCCGCGACATATGCTTTCTCAAATGCGGATATGCTGCGGTAGAAGCCGATCATCTCATTACAGATGGAAATATATGCTCCGTAGTCTTCCTCCTCTTTCGCCTGTGCTAAAGAAGACACCAGAAAAGGATCTACTTTGTCAATCTCCTGATTAGCAAAATAGGAGTCCAATGTCCTAAAAAAATTATCGACATTCATTATAAGGTCACCGCCCTCAATATATTATTTCAAAATTGCCGTATTCTTACGTATCGTATTGTAATACACAATATCTGACATTTTGCATTTTTCTAATACTGTCCGTTAAATATTTGTGCTACCGGTGAATCATCGGACAGAATAACTGTCTTATTATTCCCGGTAATACTTGCTTTTACGGCATCCAGTGCACGTACAAAAGAATAGAAATCCATTTTCTCCGGATTGGCATAGGCATCCGATAAGATGCGCATGTACTCTGCTTCGCCCTCCGCGATCGTAGCTTCCGCTTTTGCCTGGGCATCGGACAGCATAATGGACACTTCTTTATCCGTCGTGTTCTCTATCATCTTGGCCTCTGACTTACCCTCCGCCGTATACTGTGCGGCAATATTCTCACGCTCGGAGATCATGCGGGCATATACGGCCTGTTTGTTATCGTCCGGCAGATCCAGTTTCTTTACATCCACAACCACGATCTCAATACCGTACTGTTCCTCCACATGATTGATCTGCGCCATGATCTCTTCCGTCAGGGAGGTGATTTCGATTACTTCCTGTACTTCATCCGACAGAACCAAATCATTGTTCGTTACATCGGTCTCGCTCTCATCTACCGTAATCGTCATCTTGCCGTCACGGCTGCGGATCACTTCATCCTGTTTCATATTGGAAATGGTATTCTTAGTCGCATTATACACGATAGCGTCGATACGTCCCTCTGCATTATTCACGGAACAACTCAGTGTCTGGGCAAACTTTAAGGGATCTGTCACATGCCAGAGTACATAACTGTCCAGAATCATCGTCTTTTTGTCTGATGTAATGACATCAGAGGCGGGCAGGTCGTACAACAGCAGTTCTTTCGGAATGGTATCCACGGATTCCACAAAAGGAATCTTAAACGAAAGCCCCGACTGTGTCACCACGCGCTGCACCCGGCCGAACTGTCGGATCAGTTTAAACTGGTTCTGCTTCGTAACCACCATGGAATTACCCAGCACGATAATCGCCACGACAGCGATCAACACCGCCGTGAGCCCAAATCCGGAACCTTTTTTCTTATCCTTTTTATTTTTCTTTTTCGTACCGTCCGAGTTAAAATGCTCGAAAGGTGTTGATGTATTGTTAGTCTGGTTCGTATTCTGATTATAATTATAATCCATCTCTGTTATCCTCCTTATCAGCTTCCTGATCCGTTGTACTCTTACCAAAAGCATTATCGGAAGCCTCCTCCGACACAAAGCTGTCAAGCGGCAATATGGTGTTCGTACTGCCGTCTTTTCCCTGAATAATTACCTTGATCTCCGGCAGAACATCTTCCATTGCCTCATAAAACATACGTTTTTTCGTCACATCTGGATATTTTACATATTCCTGATACATAGAGTTAAAACGCGCCACCTGTCCGTTCGCCTCGTTAATTCTCTCCTGCTTCGTTGCTTCGGCATCCTGCAGAATCTTGTCCGCCTCCGCCTCGGCACCGGGAATCTGCTCATTGCGGTATTTGTTGGCATTATTAAGAGCAGTTTCCTTCCCCTGCTTCGCCGTCTCCACTTCCTTAAAAGCATTTTCCACTTCTGTAGTAGGCGGCGTGGCATCCTGAATCGTAATATTGACAAGCTGTATGCCGATATCGTAATTCTCCAGCTTATCCAGAATCATCTGCTTGATATTGGACTGTATCTCATTCTTACCGGTAGTGAGCACACTATCCACACTGTAGGAACCAATCGTCGTTCTGATACAGTTCTGTGCGATATTTTTAAGCACCAATTCCGGGTCCTGTGAGGCATACAACGCTTTGACCGGATCGGTCACTCTGTATTCTGCATAGAAATCTACAAAAATAAAGTTGTAATCGGAGGTGATCATCAACGCATCTGCTTCCTCTCCGGTAGAATGATATCCGATGGAAAATCCCTGAATCGTTGTATTTACCTTCGTTACCGTCTGAATGAACGGAATCTTGAAATGAAGTCCCGGTGTGGTGACTGCCTTCGGTGAGCCGAAGGTGCACACTACAGCCTGTTCCTCCTCCTGTATGGAATAATAGGATTCGCTCACAAGCACCAGCAGGATAACAATCACCACCGCAATCTTGGCAATATTCTTTCCCTTCCCGCTGTTTACCCTATTCAGCGTCTCATTTGTGTTTCTTTTTGCACCAAACATAACTCTCCTCCGATCTTCTGTATGTTTTTCTTGTACTTCGTATATTGTATAAGTTCGAAAAAACATTTCTTATAAATAACATCTATGTTATTATATACTAGAGTACGGCGAAACACTAATAAAATTTTACTAAAATACCGAATTATCCTGTAAATCTGAACCTAAAACGTAAACATTCCCACGCCAAACCGGATCAACCGGCTCTAAATTATGGGAATAAATAACTTAATCAGGAGGAAAAGGCACCATGCGAATTATTTTTATCAGACACGGAGACCCCGATTACGTAAATGACGCTCTGACCCCGAAGGGAGTCAGAGAAGCAAAACTGTTATCTGACAGACTGGTAAAATGGCCAACTGAGCAGATGGACTTCTACTGTTCTCCCCTTGGCAGAGCGAAACAAACCGCTTCCTACACCTTAGAGAGGATCGGGCGGACCGCTGAAAACTATGACTGGATGAAAGAGTTCTACTACCGCGTTGACGATCCCACCACGGACCGCATCGGGGTGCCCTGGGATTTCATGCCGGAATATTGGACCGAAATACCGGAAATGTACGATAAAGATGCGTGGAAAAAGACGGACATCTACAGTTCCAATCCGGAACTTGTTCCCGCCTATCAGCAAACCTGTGATGAGCTCGATCGTCTCATTGAAAAATACGGTTACAAGAGACATCATAACTATTATATCAATACAAACTCCACCGTTGCAACAGATGATATCTCTGCGTCAAAAACAGAAATGCAGACAGATATCAAAGCTGACACACAAGACACAGCAAGCAGAAATGACACAATTGTCATCTTCTGTCATCTGGGCATCACATGTGTGATGATGAGTCATCTTCTGGGCATATCGCCCGCCCTCCTGTGTCACGCATTCTATCTGGCGCCCACATCGGTGACTATTCTTGCCACAGAAGAACGGCAGAACAATATCGCCGCTTTCCGTGCACAAGTGATCGGAGATACAAGCCATCTGCTGCAAGGCGGGGAACCGGTTTCCGCCGCGGGATATTTTACGGATGTATTTCAAGGTTAAAAAATTGAGCTTCGCTCAATTGCGAGATTCGCTTCGCAAACTCGAATAAAGCGCACATGGCTGCCGGCTACTGCCTGGTCATGGGCGCTTTATCATTGACAAATACCGTACTTACCGGATTTTCTCCGGGAATCCGACTTTTTTCTGCACCTTACGGAGTGTTTTGGTGGCATAGTAATTCGCCTTCTCCGCATTATCCTTAATAATCTTGTCTATATAGTCTTTATTCTTGGACAGATCTGCAAAACGATCCTGCAACGGCTTCAAAACGCTGACTACAGATTCGCCTACCGCCATCTTGAAATCGCCGTAACCTTTCCCATCAAATTCTTTCTCGATATCCTCCGTTGATTTGCCGGTACATACACTGTAGATATCCATCAGATTCTTAATGCCGGGCTGTTCATCCGTATAACGCACACATGCCTCGGAATCTGTCACCGCACGTTTGAATTTGCGCATAATTGTGTCCGGATCATCCATCAGATAAATGCTGGCATTCGGATTCTCGTCCGACTTAGACATCTTCTTCGCGGGATCCTGTAGACTCTTGATGCTGGCGCCTTTCTTGCCGATGTATGGCTCCGGAATCGTGAATACATCACCGTAGATTGCATTGAAACGCTGAGCAACATCCCGGGTAAGTTCGAGGTGCTGCAATTGATCCTTACCTACCGGAACAACATCCGACTGATACAGCAGGATATCCGCCGCCATCAGAACCGGATAAGTAAACAGTCCGGCATTAATATTGTCCGCATGCTTGGCAGCTTTATCTTTAAACTGTGTCATGCGGTTCAGTTCTCCCATATAGGTAAAACAGTTGAGAATCCACGACAACTCCGCATGACCGGACACATGCGACTGATAATACAAACAGTTTTTCTCGGGATCGATCCCGGCCGCAATATACAGAGTAAGCAGATTTCTGGCGCGTCTTCGAAGTTCCGCAGGATCCTGTCTGATCGTGATGGAATGAAGATCAACCACCGAGTAAAAGCACATATACTCATCACACAGGGTAATCCAGTTCTTAAGCGCCCCCAGATAATTTCCCAGTGTAAGATTACCGGTAGACTGCATACCGCTGAACAAAACTTTATTTCCCTCTATCATCTTTATCTTTCCTCCAATCCGAAACGCTCCGACCCGTTTCATGAACACTCCTCGATAACGTTTCCAGGCTTGTACCAAAATTCAGTTTAACATTGCCCTTTCCTTCCGTCAACCAAAAAGAAAGGGCAACTGTGTAGGGATTACTTACCGTCACATCCACAACCGGAATTGTTAAACGGTCTGGAATCAAAGCGGGGTTCAAACCGGGAGTCGTTGTTATTGCATGGACAAGAATCACGGTCTGCGTCACCATCTCTTCCGCGGTCACAGTCGCAATTGCGCTCTCTCTCGCACTCCCTTTCTCTTTCTCTCTCTCTCTCCCTCGGACGGCAGGGCGGTGTCGGCGGCTCTACAGCTTCACAGCCACAGTCCGATTCATTGTTATTCCCGCGTCCGTTTTGATTTCCAAAAATTAAAAACAAAAGAATGATCCAACTATTCATATTCTTCTCATCTCCTTTTTCTCATACCATATCCTATGCAAAAAGGAGTAATCGGGTCACTCATCTTCTATGTTTTCTTAAAATTCTCGTTCTGATATATCTGTATGTTTTCTCCTCACCATAGTCCGCCAGCATATGCAGCAGGAACTCTAATTGTCGCTTCGTCTTAGGGTGCAGCGGCGGCGGGGTTTTGGATGACTGATAATACAAGAGCGGATCTTTAGTCGTATAGTCGTCCTTGTGATAAACCTTGCAGGCGGCAACCCGATCCATGAACATCTCCACTACATAGCGCTGCGGCATGGGCACTGGCGTCATACCGCCTTCAATATCTCTGGTGCTGTAGTCGATCCAGTATTCGTAATGGTGCTTATTTCTTCCCTTATGGTGCAGCCACGCAGAGGAATAGCCAATATCTTCCCGTTCCGCATTATTAGGACTTCTGTTGCCCTGAAAATATTTAGCACCCACCAGAAATTCCGCCGGACTGTACTTGGACAGATCATGCAGTATCCCCTGCTTGTATAATCCCACTTTAAAACATCCTTCCATAACCAGTATCTTATGATATGTAACTGTCTTAAAATGTTCCCATACCTTATGCATAATTCACTTCCTTCGCTTTGACTAACCCAGTCAATTCTTGTCATTTTCGCAATTCTTACTCTGATTTCCGTTTTTCCTTCACGGTTCTTAAACTTTTTCTCTTATCTGCTGCTACTGGGCGGTCTTTCACTGTGTAGATTGCCATTGACCGCGGTGAAACATAGATTTCCTGCATGGGTTCCACTGCTTCATCATCACTTTGTCCTATGGCCTCCTCGACAGAACTGCCGGGATATTCCTGCGGGTCAGTGGTTGCGAACAATGTCCATTCTTTTCCCTTCGGTGGCTGTGGCAGTCCGAGATAGTTTCCCTTCCAGTGGAAATTTACGCCGATGTAGAAAAGCGTATCATCCTTTTCTTTGCCAATCTCTCCGTACCATCCGCAGTACATAATACCGATACTTCTGCTGACAGGGCTTGTATCCGGCCTCCATGCCTCTCTTCCGTGAAAGGAGATATCCGGATAGCCGCAGGAAAGATAATCCATTCCCTTTAACGGCTCCCTGCTATGCAGGATCGGATGTGCCCTGCGCAGCGCAATCAGCGCTTTTGTGTAATCCAGAAGCTCTCTGCCACTCTCCAACTGATTCCACTTGATCCATGCCACGGCATTGTCCTGACAGTAGGGATTATTATTTCCATCCTGCGTATTACCGAATTCATCCCCGCTGTATAGAAGCGGCGTTCCCTGTGACAAAAATACAAGCGACAATGCATTTTTCATCTGTCTCATACGCAGATCCGCAATGTATTTCCGTCGGGTTTTACCTTCTACGCCGCAATTCCAGCTGCAGTTATAGTCCGTGCCGTCCTGATTATTCTCACCGTTTTGCTCATTATGCTTACGGTCATAAGACACCAGATCTCTAAGTCTCATGCCGTCCCACTTCGCAATATAATTAATGATCCCCGTATCGGTACGGTTATTGCGCATATGGAAGATCAATTGGTTGATCAGATTATCATCTCCCTTAAGCACCCTGCGCATATCGTAGAGAAACCCTTCACTCAGCCAGCCAAGCCGGCGCGCAGACATAATATAGTCAGTATTTGTCGGACAATACTGCTGTATTGTCAGAAGTTTCGTCTCCGCCAGAAGAGGCTCCCTAGCAAACAGATCAATCGGAAGATCCGTCCCCAGCACATGAAATCCGTCTATGTGATATTCCAGTATCCAATACTTCAGGATCTCCAGCATTTCCATAGGACTGATCTCCGGCGGGAAATAGAACTGCATAAGAACCTCTATTCCGCTTCGGTGCAGCGCCTTAATCATATCCTTATACTCCGTGACCGGATCTTTACTGTAAGCATATCCGCTCTTAGGTATATAATATAATCCTTTCTGATATCCCCAGTAATTAACTCTGCGGGCATTACTCTTAGGACCCGGAATTGCATTCTCGACCTCTGTGTCACTTTTGACAGGCGTATGCTCCGGGATCTGTCTGTAGGATGCCGCTGCCTGCTCTATCGTCATCTCCGAAGGAGATACCTTATTTTCCATGATCTCCTCAAACTCATAGGACGGCATCAGAAGGAGCGACGTGATTCCCAATTCTTTCAGATATGGTATCTTCTCCATTATTCCGGCATAGGTTCCCCGGCACTGCACACCGGATGAACTGTGCTTCGTAAATCCGCGGACATGCAGGGCGTAGAGAATCACATCCTCATAAGGAAGTCCCAGCGTTCGGTCTTCCTCCCAGTCATAGGGTTCCATCTGTACCATACATCTTGCCATGCCTCTACCGGTCACCCCGTAGCGATGCGGATTTTCCAGTCTTTTACAATACGGATCCTGCCAGATCCTGTCACCGCGATAGAACAGATAACTGCAGGATGCGTCATGATAGTCCTTGAGCAGCATGGCAAATACACAGCCTGTTCCACTCTCCTTCGGAAACGGAATCTTTACTCCGCTTCTGTGTTTCTTATCATATAAAATCACTCCGAATTCCAGAGTGTCGTCATCATCCCTTGTTCGTTCACACACTGCGGCAATATGCATGCCTTCCGGCACGAAATACACGCCTAAAGGATATGTTTGTGTCTTTATCACTTCGAATTTTCTGCGCATTATATCCTCCGACAAATAAAGTCTCATGATTAGCCTATAATAGTATTCTACCATAGAAAACCATTTTTCTGAATAAAAAATATTTCAACATTGAATATCCGGCTTATTTTTTGTAAAATATAGCTATTCCAATGCAAAAGGAGGTTCTCTTATGGACAAAACCAGCAACCAAAATGCAAATAACGGCTACGATGCGGAAGAAATGACGGTCGAACTGGACTTAGAAGACGGTACTTCCGTCACATGTGCCATTGTAACGATCCTGTCAGTCGGCGATCAGGACTATATTGCACTCCTTCCCCTTGACGAAAACGGTGATAATGCGGACGGCGAAGTCTGGTTCTACCGTTACCGCGAGAATCCGGACGATCCGAACGAGGAGCCGGAGCTTACCTATATCGACGACGATGAGGAATACGAAGCCGTGACGGACGCGTTCGACGAATATCTGGATTCTGCGGAATTCGATGAATTGGTAGAAGAAGATGACTGACACAGGCATTTTATGAAGCGGGAGGGGACATCCTTTCCGCTTTTTCCCTGATATGCCATAAGGTATAATTCCCGTCTGGCTCTGGTCATCGCAACGTAGAACATACGCCGCTCCTCTTCGATTTCCTCGTCAGTCTGTGATCTGGCGGACGGTATCGTACCCTCCTGACAGTCCGGTATATAGACTGTGTCGAACTCCAATCCCTTGGATGCATGCATGGTCATAAGCCTGATTCCCGCCGCCTCTGTTTCACACGTCCTGATATTCCGTAAAGTTTCTTCGTATTGACTAATATAGTCATCTATCTGTGCTAAAGTTTGAAATTCTTTTGCAAATTCCTGAAATTCAATCCCGATATCAATCAGTTCCTTTGATTTTTCTACGCCATACTTTTCTGTAAGATACCGGTCATAGCCGATAATCTTACGAATATAGTGAACCTGCAGATGGGGACTCTTGGTGCGCAGAGATTCCAGATCATGGAACAATTTCCTGATCCGTTCCTGTAAGACGGGTGTGTCACGATAGTAAGCTGTCAATTGTGCTTCGACGATTCTTTCCTGCGATACTGCTTCTCTTTTCAGATATCTGACAGGCCGATTCATGATCCGCAGGAAATGTTTGCGCACAAGCTCTCCCCTTCCCTGCGCCAACGCCATATATGCCATGATATCCTGTATCACAAAGTGTCGGAAACGACTCTTCGGCGCCTCTTTCATAGTAAACGGTATCCCTTTCCTGCGAAGAGTCTGCGCCCACATGGCGCAGTCATAATTCGTCCTGCATATCATCGCGCATGCTTCTAATAACTCCAGCTCTTTTTTCCGTGCCAGCTCTTCTGACAACCACTCTTCCTCTTCCGTTGCAGACCGGAAGATCTGCAGATACAGTCCTGCCCCTTCTTCGTGAGCGGCGCGAACCTGCTTTTCGACACGGTTATGATTCTCTCCGATTACTCTGCCGGCAGCCTCCACGATCTGACTGTTGCAGCGGTAATTGATATCCAGAAAAAATCTGTCGGCAGAAGGGTAGTCTCTCATAAAGTCCCGCATAATGCCGGGGCTGGCCCCGCGAAATCCATAGATGGACTGGTCGTCGTCACCCACGATAAACAGATTATCCTCCGGTGCCGCTAAGAGTCTGACGATCTCGTACTGCTTCGGCGAGATATCCTGAAATTCATCAATTAAGATGTATGAAAACTGCTTCTGCCAACGAATCAGCATATCCGACTGTGCCGTCAGCAGATCATAACAATGACACAGAATATCATCGAAATCCATCTGTTTAAATTCGCGCAAGTAGGAAGCATACTCTTCCGCCAGAAAGAGTATGTCCTCTTCTCCGATCTTCTGCACCGGAAGCGGCTTTATAACGGAAGAGGTCTTATAGGCGCTCAATGAAGCAATTATACTATCCATGTCTTCTTCCTGCAGACATGCAAACCTCTTGTGCATATGAATGATCTGTCTGATCAGTTTCCTCCTCTCAGTTTCCGTAATGATGACATAATCGCGATACTGCGCAGATTGTTTCAGAATATGATAGAACACGGCATGAAAAGTGCCGAACCTGACCGTTGGTCTCTCCGGTTCCATAAGACGAAAGAAGCGTTCCTGCATTTCCAGTGCCGCCGCTTTCGTAAAAGTGATGACAAGAATATGTGACGGGTCTATGCCCTGTCCGGTGATGAGCTGTCTGATACGGTGTACGATGACATAAGTCTTGCCGCTGCCGGGGCCGGCAAAAACCTGCGCTGCCCCGGCAGTATGCATTATAGCCTGTTCCTGATTGGGATTTCCCGTAAATTCAGGCACCTTGTAATTTCTCGATTCCTTTGCGGATTCTTGCAAGAGACTCCTCCTTGCCAAGCACCTCCATGATCTCGGTAGCGCCTGCCGGTGTCATCTGCTTGCCGGAAACTGCCGTCCGTATCGGCCACATCACGTATCCGTTTTTACAGCCCTTCTGCTCCACGTAGGAAACAAGAGTCTGATACAGTGCATCATTGCTGTAATCCGTCTGCTCTTCCAGAAGCGGCAGAACCTCCTGCAATACTTCCAGTGAGGACTCTGTATTTGTCTTCATCTTCTTGTGGGTATACATCTCCACGTCATATTCCGGTAATTTCTCAAAGAAATCGACCATTTCCTTGATATCCGGGAAAATCTCTATTCTTGTCTTAACCATTGCGGCAATCTTATGAAGATCCAGATGGCCGCTGAGCGCTTCTTTCAGATACGGTTCCGCCATCTCGTAGAACCGGTCGGCATCCATCGCCTTGAAATATTCGCCGTTCATCCATTTTAATTTCGTATAATCAAATACTGCCGGTGACTTGGACAGATGATGGTAATCGAATTTACCGATCAGTTCTTCCAGCGTAAAGATCTCCGTGTTATCCTCCGGACTCCAGCCAAGCAACGCCACAAAATTAACGATCGCCTCCGACAAAAATCCCTGTTCAATCAGATCTTCATAGGAAGAATGCCCGCATCTCTTTGACAATTTCTGATGATTTTCGTCGGTAATCAGCGGGCAATGCACATATTCCGGTACTTCCCAGCCGAATGCCTCATAAAGCCGGTTATATTTTGGGGAAGACGACAGGTATTCATTGCCGCGCACCACATGGGTGATGCCCATCAGATGATCATCTACCACATTAGCAAAATTGTATGTGGGATAGCCGTCCGATTTGATCAGGATCATGTCATCCAGTTCCGCATTATCCACGCTGATATCTCCGTAGATGTCATCATGAAAAGTGGTAGTTCCCTCTGTAGGATTATTCTGTCTGATCACGTAAGATTTTCCGGCTGCAAGATTTGCCTCCACCTCTTCCTTCGATAAATGCAGACAATGCTTATCATAAATATTGATCTCCTTGCCCGCTACGGTACGCGTCAGGGATGCAAGCCGCTCCTTATCGCAGAAACAGTAATATGCCTCTCCCTTGTCCACCAGTTCCTTGGCGTATTGCAGATATATCCCCTGTTTCTGACGTTCGCTCTGTACATAAGGTCCCACACCGCCGTCTTTATCCGGTCCTTCATCATGAATAAGTCCGGTTTTCTCAAGTGTACGGTAGATAATATCCACCGCTCCTTCCACGTAACGCTCCTGATCGGTATCTTCTATTCTCAGAATAAAGTCACCGCCCTCATGTTTCGCAATCAGATAGGCATACAATGCCGTTCTGAGATTTCCTACATGCATGCGTCCCGTAGGGCTGGGCGCATATCTTGTTCTTATTTTCTGACTCATAATTTCCTCCTCACTTCATATCCGGAATCTTTCTGTCCGCCGCTTCCTTAAAGGATACAACAGCCTTTGCCGCAGCCGGTATGGTAATATTCGTTCCGGCACCCGCCACGCAGCCGCCCGGACATGCCATGCCCTCAATCAGACATCCATTCTTCTTGCCCGCCTTGGCAAGCATCAGCATCTTTTTACACTCGGATAAACTTTCCGCATGTTCGATATTTACTTCCACATCGGGATAGTACTCCCTCACACATTCCTCAATGGCGCTTGCCACGCCGCCTGCCACACCATAGCCGCGTCCTGCTCCGGTAGCGCCTTTCAGCTCGTCCATCGCCTTGATCTCGTCAAGCAGGATTCCTCTCGCCTCGAAAACACCTGTCAGTTCCTCAAATGTGATGACAAAATCCACATCCGAACGAATCGTCCTTCTGGAAGCCTCCAGTTTCTTAGATGCACATGGCCCGATAAAGACAACTTTAGCATCGGGGTGATCCTCTTTTATGATTCTGGCCGTCGCCACCATGGGTGTCAACGCATTAGATATCTTGTCAATGGTCTCGGGGAAAAACCGTTTTGCTAGCACAGACCATGACGGACAACAGGAGGTCAGGCTGAAAGGCAGCTTGCCTGTCGCCACCTCCGTGGCATAGTGCTCCGCTTCTGCCATAGCACCCCGGTCGGCACCGATCGCCGTCTCATATACATCATAGAACCCTAACTCCTTCAAAGCAGTCTTCAACATATCCGGTGTCACATTCGGGCCGAACTGTCCCGCAAAAGCAGGCGCTACCTGCGCAATGATCTTATTACCCGACTGCATGGCACGAATCAATTGGAATATCTGAGACTTATCCGCAATTGCACCGAAGGGACAATTCACCATACACTGACCGCAGGAAACACACAGATCATTATCGATGACCGCTCTGCCCTTTTCGTCATTCTTGATGGCTCCCACACCACAGGCTCCCGCACAAGGTCTTACCTGATGGGATATGGCATCGTAAGGACAGACTGCCTTACACTTACCGCACTTAATACATTTCTCCTGATCAATGACAGACTTGCCGTTCTTCATGGATATTGCACCGCGGGGACATACTTCCCGACAAGGATGTGCCACACATCCCATACACCGATCCGTCACCTGATAACAGTTCTCCGGACAGGCATTGCACGCTGAAGGAATTACCTGCATAAGAGGCGGCTCATAATATTTCTCGGAAATATTGCTTTCTTCTAATCCCTGCGTCAAATGCACCAGACGATTCTCTGGCCGCAAAGATAACCCCATTGCAAGCCTGATCCGCTCACGCACAATAGCACGCTCCCTGTAGATACTCTCATACTCCGATTCATCATAATCGACGATCTGATAAGGAAGCGCTTCTACATCATCGATCAAGTTCTCTGAATGATAAGCCAGATTAGCTACCTCTTTGAAAATACGGCGTCTGTTCTTGCGAACCTGCGTATCAATCCCTCTCATACAATCCTCCGTCATTTATATGTTAATATTTTCACAAACTTTTCGCATACCATCACGTAAGCTGTCACGAATGTAAGGAAAATCCCCGTAAGTTATCATGTCTATTTTTGCATAAACTTACGGGGAAATCAAGTACATTTGCCAATCTACTTTTTGCGGCGGCTAAACCAGATGATCAGTCCGTTCACAAGACACAGAAGCGGAAGCAGAATAACGGACACAAATCCGACGATATAGACGACCTGCGCATTGAATGCCAGATAACCGATCGCATAATATTTCACCGGAATCGCCACGGAATCCTCATGGTCCGCCAGACTGGCAATCACGCTGCCGAACAGTTTTACATTATACCCCGGTACGATCTCATCCGCCATGGCAGTAAACATCTGCTCCGTCGCTACAATGACCGCCTGTGATTCTCCTCCTGACTCAGTACCCTTTCTCACTTTCAGTCCAATCACGAATGGACCATCGATATCCTCTTCACCTTTACGATAATTATCACCTTCCATCATATCGGTCTTACTGAAAGCACTCTCGCTCGTTGTCAGAAACGGCTGATAAGACACATCATCAACGTCCTCCGGGTAAGTCAGTCCTCTGGATAAAGGTGCCAGCACCGTGCCGCCGGACACCTTTTCCGTAAGATCCCCTTCCTCAATTTCAGGAAAAAGATTGTACGGATTCTGATAATAATAGCTGCGATCTCCCTCCGCGATCACACCATCCACCACAGATACATTGTAATATCCCATGATCTTCTCAAACTGTTCCATACTCGTACCGGTCCACGTAGGAATAATAAGTGCATTGCCGCCCTGTTCAAGATACGCTAACACCTTATTTGTATCATCTTCCGAATAATCATTGACCGGCGCATTCAGAATAATGCCGCGGGCGTCTTCCGGAATCTCATCCACCGTGTGAAGACTCAGATTCTCATAAGTCACGTTTTCCTTAGACAAGGCATTTAAGAATTTTTCATCAAAAACAAGCTCATCATGTCCCGTTACGATATAGAATTTGGGAATATCGTCCATCGTCACACGCATGATCGCCGAGAGCAGCTGCCCTTCCCCGTCATATCCCGCGATCTCATAGCTGTAAGTGGTATAATTCGGCTCATAAGCATAGATATCATTGTAATCTACTACCGTATCTCCGCTCGGACCGACCACGATCAGACTGTTGCGAGAAGGTTCCGTATCCGTATATTTATAGTAAAACTTCGGATTCGCTATCGGATCGATGTATTCTACCTTAATATGCTTCGAGAGTCCCTTAAACTGCTGCAGTGTCCTGTCCAAATCCTCATCCTTCGCCGCCTCCTCCGACAGCACATTGATCGTGACATCCTGCGACAGTCCGCCGATGATCCGCTCGGTATCTTCTGTGAGTGTATAGAGTTTATTCGCCGTCACGTCAAACGATGTGTACTGATCAGGTACATAGTTCAGCCCAAGATTGACCACAACAGTCAAGAGCGCTGTCAACAGAATATTAACGATACTGTACGCCCCCAATTTAACTCCTCTGCCTGCCACCGCATATCTTCGTTTCTGAATGGACTGGGTTGTGCAAAACAGTACAAATACCGTGGCAGTCACAAAATATGCCACGGACTCCACCTGAAAATAGCCATTGCACAGTGCATCAAACCGTCCAACCATATCAAAGCATCGTAACAGCTTTGCAATATACTCTGCTATTTTCGATGTGCCGGATGAAGATATCACATTGCAAAGTCCGGACATAATATACCCCAGAAACATCGCTGCAAAAGACAGCACAGCCGCAATCACAATGCTCTCGGTCAGTGAGGACATAAACAAACCGATCGCAAGGCCTAGACAACCATACAGGAAAAAACCAAGTAACGATGTGTAGGATGTACCTGTCTGAAATTCTCCCGCACGCATCAACAATATCGGCGCCAGACCGATCACAAATACCGAAACCGCATACATAGTCACCAGTGCCAGAAATTTACCCATCACGATCTTACCCACCGAGACCGGTGCCGTCAGGATCAACTGATCCGTCTTATACTTCCGCTCCTCCGCCAATGTGCGCATGGTCAGAATCGGAACAGTAATGATCAGCAGGAACACAACGCTCTGTAAAACATATGAGATCGTGGGATATCCGGAGAGCATATTAAGCACCATAAAATATATCCCCATCATAAACAGCATGACTGCCAGATAGAGCCAGCCGATAAAAGAGTGAAAGAAGGACTTCAACTCTCTCTTATAAATCGCTATCATTGTTCAAATCCTCCTTCTGCACAGCTTCTGTCAGCTTTAAGAATATATCTTCCAAAGATCTTTCGAGACGGTTCATGGAAAGGATCGGCATATCCGCCCTCGACAAAGCTATCGAAAGCTCCTTCCGGATATCTGCATCGTCCGCTGTCTCCACGTGTATCACCACTGCGTCCGCCTCCTGCCCCTGTTCGATCGTATAAGCCGCAATCTGTCCCATCCCCTTCAGGACCTCTTCCACCTGCTCTTTAGTCCCGACAGCCGTTACTTCGAGCTCCGCTCTGGCCTGCATCATCTGTTGCAACTCCTCCGGCGAACCGTCCGCCGCTAATTTGCCGTCCGAGATAATCATAATATGATCACACACCGCACTCACCTCAGACAGAATATGTGAGCTTAAGATGATCGTATGTTTCTTTGCAAGATTCTTAATCAGGTCCCGTATCTCTATGATCTGCTTCGGGTCTAAGCCGACCATGGGTTCATCCAATATGAGAACTTCCGGATAGCCGATGAGCGCCTGCGCCAGTCCCACGCGCTGTTTATATCCCTTGGACAAGTTTCTGATCAGCCGCTCTTCCACCTCATTGAGCTGTGTCTTCTCTATGACTTCTTCCACATGTTCTTTTCTCTCTTTCCTGTCGACCTTCTTGAGCTCCGCCACGAACATCAGATATTCCCACACCGTCATATCCGTGTATAGAGGCGGAATCTCCGGCAGATAGCCGATACACTGTTTGGCTTTTTCCGGCTGTCTTAAAATATCATAGCCATTTATCTTCACGGTACCGCTGCTGGCAGCGATATATCCCGTCATAATATTCATCGTCGTTGACTTTCCGGCTCCGTTAGGTCCTAAGAAACCGTAGATTTGTCCCTTTTCTACCGTAAAAGACAATTGATCCACCGCCGTATGCGCACCATATCTTTTTACCAAATTCTCAACCTGTATCAAAATAGGGTCCTCCCTTCTGTAAACGCTCATATAAATGTACTCTCAAAGTGTGTTTCTATTCTTATCAAATTGTGAAATTTCTGTGTCCGATCATAATTGCTGTAAACACACCGCCACGATTATATCATATTATATTACTAAAAGCACTTTAAATTATAGTAAACAACATAACAAATTCCTGCTTCCGGTTCTTGTAAGTGCCATATACGGAAGCTTTTGCAAAACTGAAAGCGAATATTTAATGTCGTTAACTATATAAGAAAGGGATCATATGAAGGATTATATGTATAAAGAAAACTTTGATAAGTTTCCTCTCGCAATGGCTTATGTTCCGTGGCAGCGATTTAACGGAATATACGATAATCTCGATGAAGCTCTTGACACCGGAACGATCTTTCCGGAACTCGACAAACCATTCACAGGAAGGAGATGCTGTAAAAAATGAATATGCATTTTGCCAACGAGCAGGAAAAACTGCTGCATGATATCCGGGTTCTGGACTTCGTAGTCATCGAAATGTCCCTGTATCTGGACACCCATCCTACCGACAGAAATGCAATGGAATATTTTAACCACTATAATCGTATGACCAATCAGGCCAAAAAAGAATACTCTGAAAAATTTGGTCCTCTGACTCTGGCACTCGCCGACACCGCAAGCTGTGGTGGTTGGGATTGGGCTACATTGCCTATGCCTTGGGAAGGAGGTTGTGCTTAATGTGGAATTATGAAAGAAGACTTGAATACCCCGTCAATATTACGGAACCTAATGCCATGCTGGCACAGGCGATTATCAGCCAGTACGGCGGTCCCGACGGTGAAATGGGCGCTTCCATGCGCTACCTGTCCCAGAGATATGCCTGCCCTTACAGGGAAGTATCCGCTGTTCTGACAGACATCGGTACGGAGGAATTAGCACACTTAGAGATCGTTGCTACCATCGTACACCAGCTCACTAAGGACTTATCCATGGAAGAAATCGAGAAATCCGGTTTCTCCAACTATTATGTGGATCACACGATCGGCATCTGGCCTCAGGACGCAGGCGGATTCCCGTTCAGCGCGGCACAGTTCCAGTCCACGGGTGATATCATCACGGATCTGACAGAGGATATGGCTGCGGAACAGAAAGCAAGAACTACCTATGACAACATCTTAAGACTTATCCACGATCAGGAAGTCTGTGAACCGATCAAGTTCCTGCGGGCAAGGGAAGTCGTGCACTTCCAGAGATTTGGTGAAGCACTCAGAATCGTTCAGGATAGACTAAATGAGAAAAACTTCTATGCGTTTAATCCAGGGTTTGACTGTTCGAAATAAGAGACCAATGCCACTTCATCCAATGATTTATTTTGAACAAACTGTACCGATTTAAGCAGATTTCAAGTGAAAACATCAGCCATTTCTGGCTGATGCTTTCACTTAATTTTCGACATTTATATATACTCTGTAAAATTACAAATCAAGTCCTTTTGACTCGTCACATCCCAAAATAATGTTCATACATTGAATGGCCGCGCCGGATGCACCTTTCCCTAAATTGTCAAACTGCGAGGAAATAACAATGCGCTCTTCATTTCCTGTCGCATAAATCTTTAAACCATCCCAACCGGACAATCCATTCCCTGCTAAGAATCCGCCCGCTGCAATCTCATCATCCGCTGCACTTACCTTAATGAACCTTTGGTTTTTGTAATACGCTGCATAATAATCAAGCAGCGATTCAGGCGTTTCCTTTTTTGCCAGCATATCCGCATACAATGGTACGGAAACCACCATGCCGCTATAATAATTATCAATGATCGGTGAAAATAACGGCGTACGTGCAAGCCCGGTAATTTTCTTCATCTCTTTCAAGTGTTTGTGCTGTTGTGTCAATGCATATTCTCTTCCTGACGATAATTCTTTTGGTCTGTCCTCGCATTCATAAGCCGCTATCGTTTTCTTACCGGCTCCACTGTATCCTGAAATTGCAAAGCTGCTTACCGGATAATCTTTTGGAAGAATCCCTCCTGCTATCAGGGGATACACTAAGGAGATGAATCCCGTAGCATAACATCCCGGAACCGCTATCCGCTTTCCTTTCTTAATAGCTGTTTTATGCTCATCGGACAATTCCGGGAATCCGTATGCCCATCCTTCTTCTGTCCGGTGCGCAGTAGATGCGTCAATTATTACCACATCTTCATTCTCTATCAGTGCAACAGATTCCCTTGCCGCCTCATCCGGCAAACACAAAAAAGTAATATCTGATGCATTAATCATTTTCTTTCTCTCATCCGGATTTTTTCTAAGCTCCGGATCTATGTGCAGTAACTCTATATCGTCACGATTTTGGAAGCGTTCATTAATCCTTAATCCTGTTGTTCCTTCGCTTCCGTCGATAAAAACTTTAGTTTTCATATAAATATACTCCTTCGAAGTTTCCTTATTCTTCTCTTCGCGCCGCTCTCATCGCACGGAATTTTTCTTCCAGCGATTCGACAAACACAACACGAGCCTCCTGAATCTCCATGCCGCCCTGTCCGAAATAGAATTTCAAAAAAGTGGTATTATGGAAAGTAGGATTCAATTGTATTTCCTCAGTCCTCCATTCCTGATCCGCACCGGTAAGGGCTATGGTTTTCAAAATCTGTTTATCTTGAGACAATGTAAGCGGGATCTGAGCCAGACTTCCCTGTCCGGCAGCCCTGCAGACAAGCTCCATTCGATATATTCCCCGCTCTTTTACGCTGATTTCAAATATTACAGTGCTTCCTTTTCCCGTACCTATCTGTTCTACTGGAAGATATCCGGTATCCTCTGTCATAGAGAAGCGCAGCATCTCGCCGAAAGACTCTGTTTCCTGTTTCACAATGGCCGCCATTTGTCTGTCCAGCTCACTCTCTCTACCCATAAGCCGTTGATATGCAGGGGTTCGCAGAAGATACCGGCAGATGTTCGCCGCGCTTCGCAGGTACTCGCCTCTCGTGACAGTTCCTTTCTCCAGGTTCTCCATGGAATTATCTTTCATGGAATTTTCCTCGGCATTGGTCGTCACCATAAACAAATCATTCTGGGCACGCACCATCGCCGCCACATTCTCCGTTTTGCCGGCAGCGCCCTCATCATTTGCCTTGGCCCACCAATCAGTCATAACGATACCGTCATATCCCCATTCTTCACGCAGTATCGTAGTAATCAAATCGTAATTGCCGGCAGCCCAGAATCCGTTGATCGGATTGTAAGAGCTCATGACAGAGTACGCACCGCCCTCCTTTACCGCGATCTCAAATCCCTTCAGATAAATCTCCCTGAGCGCACGTTCCGAAACAACCGCCTCTACAATATGGCGCTTAAATTCCTGACTGTTACATGCGAAGTGTTTGATCGTTCCGGTAACTCTATAGCGTCCCATGCCGCGAAGCTGGGCTGCCGCCATCTTACCTGTCAGCAAAGGGTCCTCGCTGAAATATTCAAAATTACGCCCATTTAACGGATTCCTGTGAAGGTTGATGCCGGGTCCCAGCAATGTGTCAATTTTATTTTTGCGAAGCTCCAATCCTTCCCATTCAAACAATTCTTCCGAAAGTGCCTCATTAAAAGTGCACCCCAGACAGGTTCCGTTCGGCATGGCAAAAGCAATGCTGCCGCAGTCCATGCGGATACCGCTCGGTCCGTCCGCACAACAGGCCGCCGGAATCCCAAAATCTTGCAGCCGCTTCGTAATGCCGCCGAAAGCTCCCGCTGTTCCGGGTGTCACTTTCGGAGAGCACATGCCTTCTCCACGCACAATACAGCACAAATCTTCATCCGATAACTGCGCAAGAAATGTCTCCATGGACACTTTGCCTTCCTCCACATCAGAAAGCTTATATCCCTGATCTCCTGTGCAGGCATAACTCTCCGGCAACTTTTCCGTGCGCCTGACCGACGGGCTCTGCGTGCGAAGTGTTACCGCTTCATAATCTACCTGAAATCCTTCGTTTTCAATCAGCTGCGGTTTCATTCTCTCGAAAGATGTCACCGGCGCACAGGCTTCTTCCAATTGCTGCACTACCACCGTTTCCTCCAGGCACAGGCTTCCGGCAGGAAAAGCGCCTCTTACGTCTGTCCCCACAAAGAAGCTATATTCCCCTTCTTCCAGTACATAACAAGACTTGTGTCCAGTAATTCCACTGTCATCATAGGATGCAAGATACTCCCGCGAAACCGGTATCTGCAATTCCTGTGACTCCCCGGGAGCGAGTTCTCTCGTCTTGGCAAAACCGCACAGACTTCTGACCGGTTTGCCCAATACTCCCTGCGGTGCCTGACAATAAACCTGCACTACCTCTTTACCGGCATATGTTCCCGTATTTGTCACTTTCACACAGAACATAATCCCGTCGGCCTGCTCTGCTTTTCCACTGTCCGTTTTTTCATTCCTCGCAAGTTCTGCCTCTATTGCAAAGATAGTATAGGAAAGCCCAAAGCCAAAGGGGTAAAGCACTTTCTCCTTTGCAAATGTTTCAAAATACCGATAGCCTACATAGATATCTTCCTGATAGATGTTTCGTTTCCGATCACCATGATTTCTTGTGGACGGATAATCCGTAATATCCTCTGCAATAGTATCCGTAAGCTTACCGGAAGGGGATACCTTTCCCTCCAGTATGTCAAGCACCCCGTTTCCGCCTTCCTGACCGCCCTGCCATACATACAGAAGCGCAGAGGGGCGGTAACGCTCCACCCACTTCATATCAATAATATTTCCTACATTCAGAAGAACCACTGTGCGTTCAAAAGCTGCACACACAAGTCGGAGCATCTCCTCCTCTTCTTCCGTCAGCAGATAACTGCCGGCTTCCGCTTTATTGTCCTTATCTTCCCCTGCGGTTCTGGCAATCACAATCACCGCCGTGTCAGAAGCTTTTCTGACACGCTCTACTAATTCCTGCGCCAAAGGCATTTCCTTCTGGAACCATGGTTCTGCACCCCAGCCTGATCCGGTATCGAACGGATTATCCTTAAGCCATTCCGCATAGACTGACTCCAGTTCCTCGTTTAAAACAAAGCTGCTCTGCTTAAGGGCCTCTCTGATACCGACTACATAGCTTGTATTAACCATACCGCCCGAACCGGTACCGCTTTTATAATAATTAAATTGTCCTCTGCCAAACAAGGCAATCTTCTCCCCATTTTGCAAGGGAAGCAAATGGGATTCATTGCGCAGCATGACAATCCCTTCCGTCACCACAGCTCTTGCCGTTTTCGCATACTTCTCGATGTCAAAAATCTTATATTCCATCATCTACTCCCTGTCTTTTCTTAGTCTAAGCCTGCACCAGCTCCCGAAGTTTTGCTATTTCAATCGGTTTCGAGTAATAATAGCCCTGAAACCATGTAGCCTGATATTGCCGCAGATAATTCTGCAACTCCTCTGTCTCCACGCCTTCTAAACAGGTACTCATACCGGAACTGTTGGCAAATTCGACAATAGCCTTAACCATAGCCTGTTTCTTGGCATCTTCGGTAATTCCCCGAATGAAGCTCATATCCAGTTTGATCTCATCCATCGGAGCATAAAGCACGATTCCTGAAGAAGCGCTTCCGGTTCCATAATCATCCATTGCCATGCGGATACCGTATCCCTGGAAAAATTCCACTTCTCTCTTTATCGATTCCAGCGGCATATCTTTACACCGTTCAGTCAATTCCAGGCACAGGTGGCTGGCCGGAAATCCCGTCTGTTCTAAAAAACGCAGCACCTCCGCGTGAAACTCTTCCCGCTCCATCTGTCTCGCCGACACATTGACGTTGAGAACAAACTCCGGCAAGATCTCAAGCAGTCCCACTGTTTCCTGTAGAGCTGTTTTCAACACATAATTGCCGAGTTCATACATCTCCGGATTTTTTTCCATCCATGCAATGAACATGCCGGGAGGAACAGTTCCATAGGGCTCCATGCGCCATCTGACCAATGCTTCCGCTCCTATAATGTGCCCTGTTCCGGAAACCACGATCGGCTGATACTCTACATAGAATCCCTTACAGCCTTCCCTGACCGACTGGTGGATCACCTTCATCAATTCCAAATCCGCATTCTTTGAAGTACGCACTTCGTCATTAAAAATGATCATTTTTCCCTGCTGCTCTGTTTCCGACTGTCCCAGAGCGTATGCTGCCTTAGAGCACAATGAATCCGCTTTTCCCTCATACTGCTCGATCAGGATCGCTCCCGCACATACTTTCGGCGTAATCTGCGTGTTGTTTACCAAGATTCCCTTTGCCATCCTGTCCCTGAGTTCCTGCTCGAAAGTAAGTAGTTTTTCTCTACCGCATCCCCTTAAGATAAATCCAAATTTGGGACCGTCCAGGCGGTAAACAGCGCTGCTCTCATCCATCATATAAATAAACTGCAGTGCCGTTTCCTTTAGAATCTGGTTGGTAAAGTCATTCCCGTAAATAATATTCAGATTCGTAAATCGCTCCAGTTTGATCATTAACACTGCAAAAGGCTCTTTCTTTCCAATCGCTGTATCAATGTCTGCCACGAATCTTGCCTGAGAATACAAATCCGTCAGGGCATCAATTCTCGGCAGAACATTTTCATTATGCAGCAGAACGAGCAGATACTCTTCACCATTCTTCTTATCCGTTACGATATCCGTATGGATGCTGAACATATGATATTCCCCGGAAACACCTTTCATCCGAACGCACAATTCCCTGTCAAGATTCTTTCCCTGCGTCCTTTCCGGAATCCCTTCTTCATACTCCCACCAGTCAACAGGATGGACCAGATCATGCATGACTTCATAATGGTTTAAAACATACTTATCCCGGATTCCAAAATAGGCTCTGGCCGTCTCTGAAAACCATACTCTGTTCTGCTTTAGGTGCAGAATGTAAATATAGGTATCTTCCGCCAGCATATTCACCGTATTCATTACCGAATCTATGTAACTTTCATTCTCATGCCAAAATCCCTGTTCTCCCATTTGCATTCCCATGCCTTTCCCATCATTTAATGCTGTACGTTCTTCATCTGTTTTTCCATATTTCTGGCATATACAGGTCCCATGCACTTTTCAAGGACCGGAATCAGTTCATGATCAAAATTCTCCCGTACTGTGGTTTCTTTACCGATCACCAGTGTGGATTCCTTATCTGGCGTACAGGCAGCCCACTTGGGCACCTCCGGATTCTCGGGATTTCCTGTCTTAGCAAAAGCCATAACGGAATCAAATATTAGCTTCTCCACACGCTCCGTAACACCTTCTTCCTGTGTGTACGGCGCATACTGCGTATTGTGGAAGAAATAAGGAATATCCGCACAGTGCCATGGCGTGCGTCCGCCTTCAAAATTCATATCAAGATTAAATAAATATGACCATACTCTTCCGCTGCACTTGCTTCTCTCTCTGATATAGTCTATCTCAGGTCTCCTAAACATAAAGTCCATTGTCATGATGTCCGCCGGATTGCGTTCCGGATAAGTCTTTTGGAACAGCCGGATCAACTCTTTCGATTCCTCTTTTCCTACCTCCTGCTCCACAATCTTGATGCCTTCCTCTTTCGTCAGCCCTAAACGTTTATATGGCGTAGGCGCAAAAGAGCCAAACTCTCCGAATACGCTGCCCACTATTAACGGCACATGCTCTGTCTCTTTACGAAAACCGTTCTTAACCGGTTCCCCCTTATAATAAGCATTCACATACGGCGAACCGCCAACGTACTCTCCTGCATTCCTCAAAGCGGGCATTACCTTATTATAAGCCGCAGCCAACAAATCATAGGGAACCGTCTCAAGAGCCTTCACATTATCAACCTTAAGCTCGTCCATAAGAGCTTGTCCTAATTTCTCTCCGCTGCCCTTCCCGTCCATAAGTAAACCATCATCGATTACGCCGCTCATGATGATTCCCTTGGCATAGAGTCCGTCCGCCGCTGGGGTCTGCAACAGAGTCGTTACCTTCACGCCACCGCCAGACTGCCCGAAAACGATCACGTTCTCCGGATCACCGCCGAATCTCTCAATATTATCATGCACCCATTTCAAAGCAGCTATAAGATCATCCGTTCCCGCATTCCCGGAATTTGCATATTCTTCCCCGAAAGGAGAAAGATCGCAATACCCCAGCACATTCAGCCTATGGTTCACAGACACTACCACAACCTGTCCCAGCCTGCACATATTCCCGCCCTCATAGGCAATCTGTTCAATCGAAGAACCATCGGTAAATCCGCCTCCATGGAGCCACACCATAACAGGGCGCTTCTCACCGTCCAAGCCCGGCGTCCAGATGTTCAGATTCTGGCAGTCCTCATTCATTACCCAATAACGGTGAGGCACCAATAATTCACCATTCGGCTTCGGCAGATTCAGCAGCGGGCACACATAACCGTAACTTGTAGCCTCAAATATACCTTCCCAAGGGTCGATCGGCTCCGGCGCGTGAAAGCGTTGTGCCTTCGCATATGGGATTCCTTTAAAAATGTACACATCATCATAAAAATAGCCCCGAACCTTTCCGCACCCTGTTTCTACAAGTGCGACGTCCTCGTCATAAACAAATCTTTTCTCCATACTGTTACCTTCGCCTTTCTCTCATCTATTTTCGATTAACATATAATATTTATATCAGTCAACAACTATTTGAAAAACAGCTCCAAAGCAGTCTGCCACTTTGGGGCTGTTTATTTTCTACATACTATTATGCTTCAGGAAGCGCTGTTTGCCTGCGCAATAAACGCTACAAAATCTTTTCTCGGAATCGGTTTTGAGAAGAAATAACCCTGGATAAAATCGCACTGCAGTCTCGAAAAAGCATCAAGCATCTCCTGCGTTTCAACACCTTCCACAACGATTTCCATATTCATATCCTTAATCATCCTGACTGTATTTTCCAAGAAGATCCACATCTTCGGATTATTGTTCTCATCCACGAAAGATTTATCCAGCTTAATGATCTTAAGCGGCATCTGAATCACGCGCTTCATATTAGAATACCCTGTTCCGTAATCATCCAGAGAGAAGCTGATTCCGGCTTCCGTGAGCCTCTCCAGATTTTCTGTCAGGACACTCTGCGCATAAGCCGCAGCCGTCTCCGTGATCTCCAGATTGATTCTATCCGAAGAAACATTATATTTTTTCATAATTGCAAGTAATGTCTCCGGAAGATCACTGTTCATACACTGTGCCACCGACAGGTTTACCTCAATATAGTCCAGTCCCAGCCGTCTGAATTCATCGCTTGCGATAAACTGACATACCTGCTCGAAGACAAACTCCCCGATTCTGTGAATAGCACCGTTCCTCTCTGCCGCAGTAATCAGTGTTTCAGGAGAGATAAAACCATACTGCGAATCAAACAGGCGGATCAAAGCCTCGGCAGAGACAAATTTGCCGTGAGGAATAGAGTAAATCGGCTGATAATATACCTGAAAACTTCCTTCTTCAAGCGCCCGGTCTATAATCATGTCAATATTATTTTGAATAGAGAGCTGATTCCTATCATATAGCTCTCCCGCCTTCATAACCTGTCCCGTGTAATGATTCTTCTCATGGAAATCGGCACCAAACGTCATGAGCATCTTAAAGTCCGTAATCTCCTCCGGACAACTCGCCAGAACAATGAATGGCGTCAGATTAATATCCAATCCGTAAAAACTTCTCTTCTCTTTCAATTCCTGATTCAATACATTTGCCACAGATTCCGCGTTATCGATATTTTTGCCATAGAAAACCATCCTGAATCGGCCGTTATCAAGATAATACAGATCCGCATATCCATGTTGCTTTCTGTTAACTTCCCGTATCTTATCCGCCACATCCCTAAGCACCTGCGCAGCAGAATCAAATCCCATCATCGACTGAATCGTTCGGAAATTACCGATATTGAGCATGATAATATTCACATGCTTTTCATTATAAAAAGTGCGCTTCATGTCATTCGCATACGCACTATGTTTCATTAGTAAAGTAAAAGAATCGATATAATCTTCCGGTCTCTGGATACCGATGCTGATAATCAGCAAGCTGACCGCACCGGCAAACATCTCCACCAGCGCAGTCGGTATAAACAGTTGTATCAGCATAGCTGCCAATCCGATGGGAATGACCGCGCTGATCGTCAAAATTTTACTGAAGTTAAATAATTTTCGATAGCGGATAATATAAAGAATATCAAAAATGATATACAGAACAGTCGCCACATACATCATGCCAAACAGCGGACCTCTTGTATAACCGTTCTCCACTGAAAAGACAAGCTGGTTCCCAGCGTTCGCGACGAAGGCGACCAGCATAACAAAAAGCGGCAGAATAAGCATAAACTGCATAATGTGATTTTTGCGTAGTTTATGCCATGTATCAGTCAGACTGATTACAAAGATCAGGTGCATCGGCGCACTCAGAAAATGCATGTACAGATACCCTGCATTTACCGCATACAGCAAGGAGGTCTGATCACTGTGCACATTATCAAGCGCTACCGCTATAATATCGAACACCGTCGACGCGATTGCGCACAATATAATAATAAGAAATATGCGATTGGATAAATCACTCGTCATTTTGCGTAAAATACATGAAAGTAACAGTATAATCAACAAAATAAGTGCGGCGATGTCAAGACTGATACTTTTCTCCATAGCGCTCATCCCCTGCGTATGTATAACGATTTTATATATTAATTATAATATCAATCCCGCAAACAAAAGTCAACCGATATACATAAACAGCGCACTTCTCTGCGAAGGCACTCATTATATTGTTGATGCAATCAACTGCATGTTGCCCTGTAATTTTACCTCTCCGTATTCATTTGGCAGAATAAAGTGATCTCCTTTGCTTATCATTTGTCCGTTAATCAGCCCGTCACCTTCAATCACGCTCATAATCAGGAACGGATATTCCTGATCAATCGTGACAGGTTTTGTCACATCCAGTTTCCACACCTTATAATAATCACCGGAAATCAATAGATTCATCTGATTAACCGGCAGATCGTCCACCTTCATGATACTTTCCGCCATAGACTTAGCAGGTACGGTAATCACATCGATGCTCTTGTCGATATGCAGCTCTCTCGGCTTACCACCCATCAATCGTCCGTAATCATATACACGGTAAGTAATATCACTGTTCTGCTGTGTCTCCAGAATCATCAATCCGCCTTTGATCGCATGCACGGTTCCCGGATCGATCTGTATAAAGTCACCTTTTTTCACTGGAATCTCTCTGATCAGTTCATCCCACTCGCCATTATGTATCATGTCGGCGAGTTCTTCCTTACTGCCTGCATTATGTCCGATTACAAGACTGGAATCTTCATCGCAATCCAGCACATACCAGCACTCTGTCTTACCAAGAGAACCATTCTCATGTACCTTAGCATAAGCATCATCGGGATGCACCTGAATGCTCAGGTCTTCTTTCGCATCTATGATCTTAACAAGTAACGGGAAACGGTCCAATCCGGTGTTTCCGAACAGTTCCGGATACTTCTCCCAAAGCGTAGAAAGCGTCCGTCCTTCATAGATGCCTTCTCTGATCGTGCAGTCTCCGTTCGGATGAGCGCTGACAGCCCAACATTCACCGGTATCGCTGCCTGGAATCTCATAGGACCAGTCTTTTCCAAGACGGTCTCCTCCCCAAATCATCTGTTTGAAAACAGGATTTAAAAAGAGAATCGGTTTTGCAGGTTGATTGATCGATAACATTTTACCATTTTCCTCCATAACTTTCTGATACCAGTAAGCGGAATCTTTCACGATGCGCTTCTGCGTTGCAAAATCTACATATACGAGCCCGAACCGTTCCGTATAGCCCTTATCCCACTCAAAATTATCTAAAAACGTCCACAGGAAATATCCCCTTACATCTGCCCCATCGTCGCTTGCACGCTGCAGTGCCGACAGATATTGATCTAAGAAAGTGATCCTGTCAGGATCATGCACCTGTCCGTCAGGAGACACGATATCATGACAGGACATGCCGTTCTCCGTAATATACAATGGCATACGATACCTTTCATACAGGAATTTCACGCCCCAGTACAGACATTCCGGTGTCACAGGCCATCCTGCCGCTGTCTTAGAGAAGCCCGCCGGTCTTTCTACAAATTCCGGCTCACCGTCTGCACCTGCGCGCACCATATAACCGTTGTATATATTCTGTCCCATGAAACCAAGAGGCTGCGCGATCAGCGCCATATCCTCCTCGGTAATATCGGGAAGGTATTCTCCAAACTGTTCCAAACCGTGCTGCGGGTATTTTCCCAAGAACACGGGATCATTAAACCATGCCACATTCCAAGTCCAGTTATCCATCGGATTATAGAACGAAAACAGCACTTTCCTTGCTGCCTCGACATCTTCCGGCTTACTGCTCGCCGGATATGCCATGCCGCAGGTTGGCGCATAACCGATCTTAATCTTCTGCTTCGCATACTTCCTGAGGTTGATAACCGCCTGTCCGTGCGCCCGCAGTGCATTGTGCGCAACCTGAAATGTTTCCCGGTAACCCAGCTTCTTTCCGGGAGCATGAATGCCGCTTAAGTGTCCCAATCCGACAAAGCATTCCGGCTCATTCAATGTAATAAAATATTCACAAACATCGGAAAAGTTCTCTGCAACCACTCTCGCATAATCACCGAACCATCCAATCATCTCTTCATTCAGCCAGCCGCCGCGATCCTGCAGTGCCTGCGGAAGTTCCCAGTGATACATCGTCAGATACGGCGTAATACCGTTTTCTCTCATGGCTGCAATCATATCTCTATATAACGCGACAGCCTTCTCGTTAACTCTGCCTGTCCCTTCCGGCATAATCCTGCTCCAACTGACAGAAAAACGGTAGGCCTTCACGCCCAATAGGCGCATGAGCCGATAGTCTTCCCGATACCGGTGCATATGATCACAGGCAACGTATGCATCCTTGCCATCCATGATACGTCCTTCCTCGGTAAACGTATCCCAGATCATCTTACCGGCCCCATCCTGCGGATCTCTTCCCTCTATCTGGTAAGCGCTGCTGGCAACGCCCCACACAAAATCATCTCTGAACATTCATACAGTTCTCCTCTCCTGAATCTGATTTTACGTATTTATAATTATATTTCCCCGGATCAAGTTAAGCCACGATCACCGATACCAGATAAAACGGCACTGCGTCATTTTCATGTGTTTCCGTCAGTCTGATCTCCACCTTATGTACACCCGGTTTGATATGGTACGCCACCGTATCAATATGCAGACAGTCACCCCAATCCTCATCAAAATTAGCATCCAGAGTGACTGCGTGTGCGTCATCCCCATCAACTATCGCGATCGCAACAGGTGCAGGCTTATTCACCGATTTGCGGTACTGCACTGCAATCTCGGTTCCCTCCACTTCAAATATAATGGAAGCACCTTTTTCTGACGCGGTCCATCCACACCGGAACATGTCGCTCACATATTTCTTTAATGTATTATCCACCGTAAAGCCATTGCATACTGGGCTGCTGTTGTGGTTCTGATACCGTTTCGCCTGCGCATACGCATTAGCTGTCACAGATTCCGGCATGTCCATGGGTTTCTCTTCCTCTTCCCATCTGCACATATAGATCCGATCCAAGCAATCCGTAATCACCTCCGCGACCAGCTCATGTCCGTTGGCATTCGGATGCAGATCGTCCGGCGTGATTTCGCGATTGGGAATAACACCCGAAGCTACTTCCGGATATATCGTAGTCTTCATGCTGACACTCGGCAGCCCATAGTGAGCGCCGATGACCCGATGTTTCTCTTCCGCACTGACACCTGTATCATAAAAAATATTATGTACCAGAAGAACCGCGGGCTCATATGCGTTGCCGTATACCTTTCGCACGAGCCCTTCATATGTCTCCTGATAGAAATCATTGTTATCATCATTGACCGAAAACTCTATGATCACAAAATCAGGTTTGTATAACAGCACATCCTCATCCACTCTGGACACACCGAATTGCGAAGTCGTCCCGCCAACCCCTGCGTTAATGTAAGTAAATGCGGTCTTCGGAAACCTTCTCACAAACCATTCATATACAAGATAGGCATAACAATTTGTGTGCCGGGTAGATACCGCTCCCTGCGTGATCGAGCCGCCTAAGAATGCCAATGTCATCCTGTCTCCGCTTTCCGCCCTCTTCATAAGCTCCTTTAGCCGATAAAGATTCCCTCGATTGACCCACCCCTTGTCAGCATGTATTTCATATCCCATATCATATCCTCCCCACTCTTGTTTTTCAACATAGTCTGCCTTAAACCATAAAGTTAATTTTGCTCCAAAATCAAACATTTTTAACTTAATTTTTTATCTATCGTCTTCAAGTTACCTAATAACAATTTCGTCATCTGTATGTTTGTATTCTACTATTATATTATAAGAATAACAAGTAGAACAAAAATAATTTTTCTTTTTTATTAACTATGCACAAATTATTAGAATATTTTTTAGCTAATTCATAGATTATTTTAAGCTACTTTTAGCTTAAATTCCCATCTCAAAAAATTCTTCCTACTACTTCTTTGCCTCCGGCAGGCGCAGACGTAGCAGTCTCTTCGCAAGCTGTCTGGGATTGAACGGCAGCAACGGATAAATATAACTTTTATCCGAAAGTGTCTTATTGCAGACAACCGAGAATATGAAGATCAGAACTGCCGCAATATACCCATATAATCCGAAAATCGCTGTCAGAATCAAATTGATGATCCGCATGAATTTCAATGCATACCCCAGCTCATAATTCTGCTGGGTATAATTCGCAATTGCCACAAAAGCCATATAGAGCATAACTTCCGAGTTGAACCACCCACTGTTAACCGAGAATTCGCCAAGCACCAGCGCTGCCATCACACTGAGCGGCGTACTGAGCATATTGGGCGTATTGACCGCCGCCAGCTTCAATCCGTCTATCGCCAGTTCCAATATGAGGAATTGAGCGATCAACGGAATATTCGGTTCCTCCTGCAGCATGATAAACTGAAAGGATTCCGGTATCCACTCCGGATTCATCATGAGAAGCAGGAATGTGGGAGTCATGATATAAGTCAGTATAGAGATGACGAATCTGGACAACCGCAGGTATGTTCCCGTGACCGGCGGGAAATAATAGTCGTCCGCTTCTTCCACAATATCAAAAATGGATGTGGGCACGATCATGGCGGATGGCGAATTATCCACCAGAATCACGATATCCCCCTCCAGCACCTGCGCTGCCGCCACGTCCGGCCGTTCCGTGAACTTAAATTTCGGAAAGGGATTAAACCACTTACGCTGATAGAGACATTCCGCCAGACTCTCCTGATTCATTGTCAGGGCATCTACCTGTATTTCCTCGATCCTTCTCTTCACCTTATCAAGAAATCCGTGATCCACCCTGTTATCCATATAGCACAGTACAATATCCGTGCGGGAGCTTTGACCGGCATTTAACATCTCCATGCGAAGCTCCGTGCTCCGAATCCGCCGCCTGATCAGCGCCGTGTTAAAAACTATTGTCTCCACGAAACCATCCTTAGAACCCCGCAGTGTTTTATCCTTATCGGGTTCTTCCACGCCTCTTGCCGGATAAGTTCTGGAATCAATCAGAATACATCTGTCATAGCCGTCAATAAAGAGTGCAAACACACCGGATAAAATACTGTAGAGAATATCGCTCCACGCATCTTTTAAATCTACTTCCACATACGGCGTTGCCTTCTTCGCCATCTCATGAACATTCTCAGGCATATCCGCCGGTTTCAGATCAATGAAATACTGCAGAATCTTCATCATCAATTCATCTTTACAGAATCCGTCTATAAAGTAGATGCAGGCCTGTCTTCCGCCTACCTCTATGACACGATACACAATGTCAAAGCTGGTATCCGGCGCCATGTGCTCGTTCATATACGTCATAGTCTGCTGCAGGGATGTAGTCATTTTACTATTCTGGTTTTCTTCTCTTTTCTGCACTGTTAAAAACTCCTTCCAAGACTGTACCATCGTTTTCCATAGTATGTCTTGAAAGGAGTTTTCTTATGCACCTTATCAGTATTTTTAACAAGATTATTGCTTACCTGTGCTGCCGTGTCCGCTGCGGTCATCATGATTCAGCTGCGCAACCTCATTGAAAACAATCTTTGGCTGATTTTCCATAATGCGAAACTGGCATATCCTGTCGTTTACATGGATCTGCGTATCCCGCACCGCATATACCGGCATAAACCATTGGTCATTATCACCGCAGTACGAGCCGTCTATCACACCCTGATGATTCGTCTGTATAATGCCGAAATTCTTGAATGTAGAACTTCTGGGCACCACATGCGCCTCATATCCTGCCGGTAATTCCATGGCAACCCCTAACGGGATCAGTTTAAATTCGCCTGCTTTCAGATTCACATCCTCCGCCGCACGCAGATCGATCCAGTCGGATTTACCGTCAATGTAAGTCAGTTTTTCTATCTTATCCGTAAAGTACTTTATCTTGATCGTTTCCAATCTCTGTTCCTCTCTCTGCAATTAATCAATACAGTGCAATACCGGTGTCGCAGGATCCGTCTGGCGCAGGCTCTCCTGTACGTCAATCACCCGCTGATTGCTGCTTCCTTTCCAACGCAATTTGGTATCTTTCAAGTCAATCTTAAACTCCCCATCCACCAGAACATCTACATATTTCATCATGGGATAATGCAAAATATCCTCCCATGTATCTCCCGTATAAAGCCATATCGTTTTATTCGGATACTTCTGCCTGATTTCTTCCATCAGTTCTCTTACGTCCAACCGGTTCGCCGAATGCAGCGGATCTCCGCCTGAAAAAGTAATTCCGCTGATATAAGGTTTATCCAGCTGATCGAAAATCTCTTTCTTTGCTTTTTCATCAAATAGAATGCCGCCGTCAGGATCCCATGTAATGGGATTATGGCACTCTTTACAACAATGCGTACAGCCGGCAACCCAGAGCACTACACGCAGACCGTCCCCATTTAACATATCATCTTTAGTTATATTGTGATATCTCATTACATACTTTTCCTTTCTGCGATCTCTGCCATCTTCGCATCACTTAATCTGGTATCTCCGTGCACACGGGAATACGCCAGATAACCGTTCATACGATCGATCTTAGTCAGATTGCGGCTGCCGCACACAGGGCACACATCCATCTCAAGTTCCTGGTGTCCACAGTCGTCGCAGTAGGCTAATGATAAATTGACACCCTCATAGAATCCCATCTCCATGGCCCGACGAATCAATGTCTTGATCGCATCCATGTTATAATCAATAGGATATTTCACATATTGTATTTTACCGCCGTTAGCCAGTTCCCAGAAGCGGTATTCCAGATCCTGCTTCTCTATCGGGGTAATGTCCTCCGTCACATGACAATGAAAGCTGTTGGATACATATTCTTTATCGGACACACCTTCAACAATGCCATATTTTGCCCGAAACTGCTTCACTTGTAAACCGCAAAGATTCTCAGCCGGTGTACCGTAAATTGCATAGAGGTTTCCGTCTTCCTCTTTATATTCCGTTATTTTATTATTAATATGTTCCAACACCTCAAGCGCAAAGCTTCCGTCTTCCACAAGAGATTTGCCGTTATATAACTCCTGTAGTTCATTAAAAGCAGTAATTCCGAAACTGGCAGTTGCCGTCTTCAAAATCGGTTTGATCTTATCGTGAAGCTGCAAATGTCCGCCTAAGAACCCACCCTCACAGTAAGCAAGCGGATTCGTAGAAGCACGCATTTCCCCCAGATACGCATAAGTTCTTATATGAAGCTGTCTGATCAGATTCAGATAATAATCCAGCACCTCATAAAAATCTTTATTCTCCTGACGGGATTTCGCCAGAATCATAGGCAGATGCAGCGAAACAACACCTATATTAAATCTACCTACAAATACAGGGGAATCTGACTCGTCCGCCGGATGCATGCCGCCCCTCTCATACCACGGAGACAGGAACGCACGGCAGCCCATAGGGGAGATCACCTTGCCATACTGCTTATACATACTTGCAATATATCCTTTGCCGGTCAGGCTCAGCCAGTCCGGATACATCGTCTTGGCAGAGCACTCCACGCCCGCTTCAAATACATCTTCCAGCTCTTTGCCCGGTCCGTGCAGATTCTCGTCATATAAGAATACGATCTTCGGGAAAAGTACCGGTTTCTTGCATTCTTTCTTGCCCTGTCCCTTCCGGCGCACATTGAGCATGGTGATGGTTGCCAGCTTCGCAAATCTCCCGGTACCGATCCCTGCCGTTACGGTGATAAAAGGATAATCTCCGCGGCTGCTGGCTACCGTATTAAACTTGTACTCCCATCCCTGGAAGCCCTGTTCAAACTCTTTCTTGACATCCGCCAATGCCTGTGCTTCGGCAGTTTCTCCGTCCACTCCCAGCTTCGTATATTTCTCCACATTGCGTTTATAAGACTTCTCCGCATAGGGCTCTAAGATCTTATCCACCTCCGGTACGGTAAATCCGCCGTACTGCTGACTGGCAGCGCTAAGTACAATATCACCGATCACGTCGAATGCCACATCTAACGTCTTCGGCTCGTTATACCAGATATTACCCATCTCAAATCCGCCGCTTAAGACCTCCGCCACATTAAAAAGACAGCAGTTCATCGTATCTCTTCTGGCCGACATATCATGGACATACAGATAACCGTCACGACACGCCTGAATCTCTTCCGTGGTCATGAAAAACTTCTGATATAATTCTTTATTAAACTGATTAAAGATCAGGCTTCTCTTCGTGGATACCAAAGCGCTGTCCGTATTAGCATTCTCTTTATCCCCGATATACATGATGGACTGACTCTTCTTATATACATCGTCCATCATCCGCACAAAATCCTGTTTGTAATTACGATAATCCCGATAGCTCTTGGCAACGATCGGCTTGACATCCTCCAGTGCACTCTCTACTATATTGTGCATGATTTGAATCGGAATCTCCTGTTCACCCAGCTCATTTACCTTATCTATCACTGTCTGGCATATATGACGTTTCTCTTCATCCGTGAACTTCGTCAGGGCACGATATGCACTCTTGCCTACGGCATCGATCACCTTCTGGACATTGAAATTTTCCAGACTGCCGTCTTTCTTGATTACTTTTACGCCCTTGTCCGGTTTATATTCCAGTCCGAAATTCTCGTCAACTGTATTGTCCGACCCAAACTTACTGCTCATTCATTTCCCCTCCGTGGTGTTTCGTATAAATGGTATTGCCGTATTTCTCAGATTGCATCTCACAAAAAATCTACAAAATATAGTAACGGTTGACATAAAATCACTATATTTTGTGGTTTAGATTAAGTATAAGATAAGAAGCATCTTATGTCAATGACTCTTCTGATTAAAAACTAACAAAAAGGGATATGCCTTTTTGTGACATATCCCAAACTTTACACGATATCCATTTTTTATTAAAAATCTATTGACTTTTGGAAACCTTTATCATGCCGGAACCCGCAATCGCCTCGACTGCCTCCTGAATGATCTCCACAGGCATCGTCAGGGCAAACCGTACATGTCCGCTGCCCAGCGATCCGAAACTGCTTCCCGGTGTACACAGCACACCCGTCTTCTCCACCAATTCCATGACAAACTCCACGTCATCTATATAGCCCTCCGGAATCTTCGCCCAGGCAAACATTGTGCCTTCACTGTCTTCCATCTGCCACCCGATCTTTCGCAGACCTCCGCAGAGAGCATCCCTGCGCCGCTGATATTCCGCGCACTGCTCCTTCACCATGTCATCCGATCCTGTAAGCGCAGCCACCGCACCGTATTGTACCGGCAGATACGTACCATAATCAATCTGGGACCGAAGGCGTTTGAAATTAGCCACGATCTCTTTATTCCCCGTCAAAAAGCTCATTCTGGCTCCGGTGTAGTTATATGACTTGGAAAGAGAATAAAATTCCACCGCAATCTTCTTCGCTTCGGGGATCCGCAGAATCGATTTGCCTACTCTGCCGTCATAGATAATATCAGAATAAGCGTTATCATGAATAATGACAATATTATGTTCAATTGCCCATGGGATTAATCTCTCATAGAACGTATCCGGCGCTGTCTTACATACCGGATTAAGCGGATAGGAAACAATCATGCATTTGGCACGTGCAAGCAGTTTCTCATCCATGCTCTCCAAGTCAGGCAGATAATGATTCTCTTCCGTCAGGTCATAAGTCACCACTTCCGCACCTGCTAAAGACGGACCGATCCCGAAAATAGGATATCCCGGATTCGGCACCAGCACCACATCCCCTGCATTGCAGAGAGTCAGACAGATATGAGAGATTCCCTCCTGAGAACCATACACTGACATGATCTCATCCTTCTCAAGATTCACATCATAACGCTCCTGATACCGCTTCTGAACGGCCTCAATCAGCTCCGGTATGTCAATCAGCGCATACTTGTAATTCTCCGGTTTCTTCGCTGCCTCAATCAACGCCTGCATCACATGCTCCGCGGGCGGAAAATCCGGTGTACCTACGGAAAGGTTATAGATTTTTTTACCCTGTTTTTCCGCCTCCGCTTTCTTGTCGTTTAAAACCTGAAATATGCCCGCCTCATAATCTTTCATGCGGTCTGCAAATTGTATACTCATGTCTTTTTCCTTTCTGTGTTGCTGTATCCCGCGCCGGGGAATTCTACTCCGCAGTGCGGGCTCGATTTGACCCCGCAGTGCGCGCTGGGGAATTCTACCCCGCAGTGCACGCTCGATTCCGCTTTGCTTCATCTCGCTCACGGGCTTCGCCCTATCACTCCGTAAGCAGACAAAACTGTCAGCGAGCTGCCATTTTGTCTGTTTACGGAGTGGCACTGCTCATTGCTTACGTGTATATTGCATATAAACCCCATTTAGGTAGTCTTTGTATTCCTCCAGGACTCCGACCGGGGCAATGATCTTGGCACCAACGCCCAGACCTGTCAGCCAGCCATAGAACTGTCCGCTTAGCGCCACCTGCACTCTTACCGAGAAGTGTTCGTCATCCCGTTTGCGAATGGGTACTTCTTTCCCGAAACGGTCCAAAACAACTCCGATGAACCGATTTTCAAAAATAAGCGTAACGACTTCTTCCCTGCCGCCGAACATACCGAAAGTCTTATTCGCATATGCTGCAATGTCGAACCGCTCAAACAGCTCCGCGCCCTCACGCGGCACACCCGTCAGAACTTTGATCTGTCCCATCTTATCCACACGGAAATGCTTAATCGAATCGCTTTCACTGTCATGGGCAATCATATAATAATTCTCATCCTTACATGTCAGCGCCCACGGGCTCACACGATAATTCTTGCCGTCCTTGCGGGGCACCAGTTCTTTTTCCAGATTCCATTCCAAATATTGAAACGTAATCTGCTCATTATTCTGGACTGCCCGATGAATATCATCCACTATGTAATAGATACTCTCATTGGCCGTTTTGATACGATTGGCTACATAAACCTGTCTCTGAAGCTGCCCAGCCTCCGCTTTCGAGGCAAGCTTCTCGATCTTAGAGATCAATTCTCTGGATTTCTTCTGTGTCAGGAATCTGGAAGCCTGTACAGTCTCCACAAGAAGCTTTAGTTCTGCCAGTTCAAAATCCCTTCCAGCCAGATAATATCCGCCGCCGGTCTTCGCCTTGACTAACACTATATCATATCCGAAATCAAGCAGTTGTGCGATATCGTCATAGATACTCTTACGTTCTGCCTTGATACCGTAACTCCCCAAGGCTTCAATCAATGCCTGCGCGCTCAGGCAATGCTCTTCATCAGTCTGCTCCGTCAGTATTTTGACCAGATATAATAATTTCAGTTTCTGATTCGGTGACTTTGGCATCACTCACACTCCCATCCGAGTATCGGCAGCAATTCAGCCAGCCGATGTATCTCATAGTCCGTGTGCACATCCACGTCCTTTGCTTTACCCTCGGGGTTAAACCAACAAGCAGCAATCCCAGCGTTATTGGCTCCCCGCATGTCACTGGTCAGTGAATCACCTACCAGAATGCACGCTTCCCGCCTCACACCCGGTAATAATGCAAAACATGCATCGAAGTATTCCTTTCTCGGTTTGGGATATCCCATCAGTTCGGACACAAAAACGCCGTCCATGATCTGATTTAATCCGGACAGCTTCATCTTATTCGCCTGCGTCGCATTGACGCCGTTGGTGACCACATACTGCCTGTACCCTGCTGTCCTAAGCTGCGTGACCAGCTCCTTTGCCCCATCCATATAGAAAAAAACGCTTCCCAGCTCTTTCTGGTAAACCTCCTGCACATCCTCCGGTGCAACACCGTCAATTCCCAGTTCATCAAAAAGGGTCCGAAATCTGCCCACGATCAGCTCATCCTTCGTGATCTCACCCTGTTCCAGTCTGTTCCAATAACCTCTGTTAATGACATCATACCGCGCCACGATCCCATCGTTGATTTCCAACCCGAACTGCCCGAATACCGCCCGTATGGCGTAATCCATGGAAAGATCAAAATTTAAAAGTGTCTGATCCAAATCCCAAAGTATTGTCGTATATCTTTTCATCCAATACCCATGCCTTTCTCACAATCTATCTCCATGTCAAAGCAGAAACAGTAAAAAGGTGTTCTGATTATGAACACCCTTCTCAACTCTGCCTATTACGTTCCTATACCGTCGTATTTCCGCCAACCGTTCCCGCCTGCTCTGAGTCAGCAGCCACAGCTTCTTTTGTCTCCTTACTCTTCCAGCACTTCACGCCGATTATACACGCCACAATGACAAGCGCAACGATCAATACAAAAACTAAAAGATAAGATAAAAATGCGTTTACAAATAAAATTAAATTTGTCATCTGTCCTCATCCTTCCTAGAAGTAAATTCCTTTGAAGTTAATAATACCACCAACTAGAATGCATCGTCAAGTAAGTCTGTGCCATCTGCCGCCGTCGTGGCCAGTCTATCACAACGTTCATTCTCCGGATGACCGTCATGTCCTTTGACCCACTGGAAAGTCACCTGATGGGGTTCCTTTGCCCGCAGAAGCCGCTCCCACAGATCGATATTCTTAACCGGCTTATTACCGGCAGTCTTCCAATTCTTCCTGATCCATCCGTCGATCCAATGCTGATTAAAGGCATCCGTAACATATTTAGAATCCGATATCAGAAGAACTTCACACGGCTTCGTCAAAGCTTCCAGCCCTACGATCACCGCCATCAGTTCCATTCGATTGTTTGTCGTTTTCTTATATCCTGCGGAATATTCCCGCTCGTGCAGTGTTCCTTTGCCATCAATATATTGCAGAACAGTACCATAGCCGCCCGGTCCTTCCGGATTTCCGCGTGCCGCACCATCCGTGTAAATCGTCACTTTCATGCATTCAGCCTTTCCTTAAACCCATGCTCTTTTTCTGAAATCAGTTTTTTGCTTCTCCCGCCTGCCAGTTCCCGCTTGTCAGAAATCTCTCTGCCATAGCCTCCGCCTCTGCCGTAATCTGTTCATCATATTCGAGCATCTTAAGAAGTGCAATCGCATTTCTTGTGGTGGCAGGTCCTTTCATCAATTTATAGGGGAAGAAAATATCATTCCCCTCAATGCGCTCTTCAAAATGATAATTGTCATACTCCTGCTCCAGCAACTTCGTCAGTTCCACATCATGGGTAGCCGCAAAACACAGTGCATGATCCGCTGCCAGCATCTTCATGATCTGCGTGGAAGCGGCAATTCGCTCTACCGTATTGGTTCCCCGCAGCACCTCATCCACAAAGCAGAGTACATGACACTGCTCTGCCTCCGCCAGCTTAACCTGATCCATAATGCGCTTAATGGATCTAATCTCTACCATATAATAACTCTGCCCGCCGACCAGATCATCTTTCAGCGCCATGGAGGAATAAATTCGCAGAACCGGCGCTTCATACCGCTTAGCCGGACAAGTATGGATCGTCTGCGCCAATATCGCGTTCACAGCAACTGCTCGCAGAAACGTGGACTTACCCGAAGCATTAGAACCGGTCAGAAGCACTCCCCCGGACACCGTGATAGAATTTTTGACCGGTTCAGTCAGAAGCGGATGATAGAGCTGCTCTATCTCTATATGCCTGTCCGCATGATGTCCGTAGTGTATCGTAGGAATACAGTATTCTCCCCGCAGACTGTTTCTGTACGATCCGATTACGATCGCTGTCTCGATCTGTCCCATCACCGTGATCATTTCATCAATCTCAGTCAGATGCCCCCTTACGGCACGGAGTGCATTGTTGAACTGTATCAGATCCAGATAGAAGATCATCCGCACATAGTCCAGTACAACTCCCAACGGATTACCGTTTCCCTTGTCTGTAAAAACGATCAGATATGCATTCCTGATAAATCCCTTCATCTGCTTATGGCACTCCCGCAGACGTTCCTGCTCCCGTTCCATTCCATCTATCTTTGTCCGTCCCATTTGATCCGCGCAATCCAGTAACCTGCTGATATACCGGAAACTGGTGATATAGGGTTCGATCTGCTTGTATTCTTTGAAATACCCGACAAAATTATGGCAAAGTACCGCCAGCAGCGCAACAATACCGACCGGAAGTGACAGAAACATAATCCCCACACTGACCGCGAGAAGAAGATTGCTCAACGCATATTTCATATTCCTGCGCTCTCCCAGCGTGTCCAGATTCTCCAGATATTCGTAGATCGAGTATTTACCCATTCTACCCAGACTAAGGAGTGCGCGCTGCGCTTTATGCCGCTCCTCTTCGTGCTCCATAAAAAAACTGATCTGTGATTCCTCATGCTGCATCTGCATCTCATCATAGATCGGTGTACGCAGTCTGTAATAGAGATACTCATCTCCCGCCGCACTGCAGGATACATTGATCTTGCGATAGATATGATCCATATTCAGATCATTCCATGTGATGTCGTCTATCACCTGCTCCGAGAGATGTTTGAGATAGTACATCCTGATGTGTTCCATCTCTCCTTCTTTATACACCCTGTCAGAGACCGTTCCGTAACTCTGATAGATCTTCTCCAGATAATTCTTCCGGAACTTTCTGCTGCTTACATACTCACTTCCCATAATCAGCGCAATCAGCAGCACAATCGCACCGGCAAGCACTATATACTCCATGTTGGTTGATATATTTATCTGAGACTGTCTATGATCTCATTTGCCTTTCTATAGATTTCCTCCACGTCATACGTGTCGGAGAATTTCCCGTTTTCATAGAGAATCTTACCCTGAATCATCGTCATCTTTACATTCTGCTTGCTGCCGCTGTAGACGAGATTCTTAGGAATATTATTAATGGGCTGCATGTTAGGCTGATGTAAGTCTATCATGATAATGTCAGCCAGTTTTCCTTCTGCCAGCACATCCGTATCCGACAGATTCATTGCCTTGGAACCGTTGACCGTCGCCATCTTCAATACTTCCCACGCATCTACCGCAGCTGCATCCTGCTCCCGCAGTTTGGCAAGCCCTGTCACTAAGAACATCTCCCGGAACATATCGAGGCAGTTATTGCTGGCCGGACCGTCCGTGCCGATCGCCACGTTGATGCCTTTAGCCAGATAATCCGAAATCGGTGCGATTCCGCTGGCAAGTTTTGTGTTAGACCCAGGATTCGTAACGACACTCAGATTCCGTTTGTGGAAAATCTCCATATCCTCGTCATTCATCCAGACACAATGATATCCGCCGCCGCCATAATCGAAGATACCCAGAGAATCAAACAACTTCGCGGGTGTCATGCCGTGACGTTCCATACAGCCGTCCACCTCAGACTTCGTCTCCGCCAGATGAGTATAGACCGGCGCCTGATACTTGTGCGCCAGTTTTGCAACACTTTCCAACAGTTCTCTGGAACATGTATATTCCGCATGAAAACCGATAAAATAGCTGAGCAAAGGATCGTCATGATTGAGTTTCTGATAGGACTGTTCCGTTTTCTTAAGTGATTCCTCAAAATGGTCCTGCCCGCTCATACCGCTTACCTGCACGCATCGCATCCCCATGTCCACGCACGCCTGCGCCGTTGTGTTGGGATTCAGATACATATCGAAAATTGCCGTGATACCGCTGGTCAGATACTCCAGAATCGCCAGCTTCGTCAGATGATAGATCATCTCTCCGTCCATCTTCGCTTCGATCGGAAATACCTGTTTCGTAAGCCAGTCGTGCAGCGGAAGATCATCCGCATAAGAACGAAGCAGCGTCATGCCGGAATGCGTGTGGGCGTTCTTAAATCCGGGCAACAGAAGGTTGCCCTCACAGTCGATTTCTCTGTCCCATATGATACTGCCCAGGTTAAGTTTCCTGTAAACCGAGTCCGTATCGCTTCCGTCACCCACATAGATGATTCTGTCATTCTGCACCCAGAGTTCTCCCGTAAGGATGTCCGGACTTATCATTGTTAAAATTCTTGCATTATAGAATCTGTAGTTCATGTTTGATCACACCTTTCAGTTTATTCAAAACAGCGCCGTTTTCGAGTCCGCAAAGCAGCGCACGCAAAATATATTTTCTTGGAATTTATTTTAAGTTCTCGGGTCCGAATCCCTCCGGCAGAAGTTCCTGCAAAGTCATTATGCGATAGTCTTCCTTCGATTTTGCCACAATAATCTGAAAATCCGCAGGGTTACAAAATTCCATCATCACCTGCCGACAGACACCGCAAGGATAAGCATATTGCGCCAATTCATCGCCATCAGGGCTACCGACGATTGCGATTGCACGGAATTCCCTGACTCCCTCACTGACTGCCTTAAAGAATGCCGTGCGTTCGGCGCAGTTCGTAGGTCCGTATGCCGCGTTCTCGATATTACAGCCTGTAATGATCTGCCCGTCTCCGGCAAGCAATGCCGCACCTACCTGATAGTGAGAATAAGGCGAGTACGATTTATTCCTTGCTGTTATTGCCGCCGTAATCAGATCCTGTATCAGCGTTTGCGTCAATTGAGCTGTCACTCCTGTCGTCTTAACATTCTTCCCATTGATACATTCCATATCAAATAATGACCTTTCCTAAAACTCAGTAGATATAACTTGGCTATGTTATCTGCAAAAAGCTCCGCATTCACTATATTGAATCAAGCCTTACGAAATAAATGCCTTGAACTTTGTGATCGACTCTACAAGAAGCTTCTCAAACTTAGGCGCTACCGCATTAGCAGCTTCCTGTACTTCCTCGTGGGTAAGCGGTGCACTGTTCATTCCCGCCGCCAGATTGCTGACACAGGATACGCCGCAGATCTTCATACCCATATGGTTCGCTGCGATCGCTTCCACTACCGTACTCATACCTACCGCACTTACTCCCAGCTTATGAAGCAGCTGAATTTCCGCAGGAGATTCAAATGACGGACCCGTCAACTGCGCATAAACACCCTCAAACAATTCAATATCATTATCCTTCGCCGTACCCCTGATTATTTCCTGCAGATCTTCATCATAGACATGAGACATGTCCGGAAATCTGGTGCCCAGTTCGTCAATGTTAGGTCCGATCAGCGGATTCGGCGCATAAATGGAAACATGATCCTGAATCAGCATCAGACTGCCCGCATGGAAAGCAGGGTTGATTCCGCCGGAAGCATTGGTCAGGAAAAGTATCTTCGCACCCATCATTTTCATAAGGCGGGTAGGAAGCACCACGTCAGTGATCGGATAGCCTTCATAATAGTGAACGCGTCCCTGCATCAGAACTACTGGAACCTCGTTGATATAACCGAAGATAAATTTGCCGGCATGTCCGGGAACCGTAGAAACCGGAAAACCTTCGATCTCACTGTAGGGAAGCTCCGCCTTCACATCTACGGTTCTGGCGAAGTTACCGAGTCCGGAACCAAGCACTACCGCAACCTTAGGTTCAAAATCAATTTTAGATTTGTAACAATCATAGCATTTTAATAATTTTTCATATACAGGGTTCATGTGTGTTACCGCCTTTCTGTGGATTTGGTCTCATTTGAAACTATTATAACATAGTAAACAGCATATTTGGCATCTTTTTACATCGTCTGATAAAAATGCTTCCCTAGGAGTCCGTTTCTATAATAACAACAAAGAACAGAGCACATAGAACTGATTCTATGCACTCTGCCCAAAAGTTTTCTTCATATCTGCCGGGATATTACTGCAACACATCATCCGTCAGATAATAATACAAACCATTCCGCCGTTACTGTCATTCACGATCTTCTGCATGGTCTCCTGCAGCTTCGCCTGACTCTCCTCGTTGATCATGGAAATCTTGCCCGTGATACCGTCATTCACAAGCTGTTCCACAGTTTTGCCGAAGATATTCGTCTCCCAGATTCCCTCCTCGCTCGTGCCCGTATCGGAGATATACTGAATCAAGTCTCTGGCCTGCTCCTCCGTCCCTACAATGGGGGATATCTCTGTCTCTATACTGGCTTTGATCATATGGATGCTGGGACTCTCCGCCTTGATCTTCACCCCAAACTTGTTACCCTGTCTGATCAATTCCGGTTTTTCTAACATAATCTCCTCACGGTCAGGCATTACCACGCCGTAGCCTTTATACCGCACGGCATCCAATGCATGAAGCACCTTCACGTACTCACGCTTCATTTTCGCCATCTCTTTTAATGTTGCAAGCATCTGGTATTCGCTGCCGATGTTTTCACCAACCAGATCACTGATCATCTCATAATAATAGGCATCGTCCACATCCAGAATCACCCGCACACTGCCGTCTGACATATTGATGCCGTCCAGCTTACACTTCTTAATATACTCGCTCTCGGGCATAAAGTTATTGGTAGTGATATCCCGGATATTGCTTAAGCTTGCCATCAACTGCTTGATCTGCATGATGATATCCTGTTTCATCTTATGCTCATAAGGCAGCATCTCCACCCACTTGGGCATATAAAATTCAATCATGGTCAGCGGGAATTCATAGAGAATATTCTCCATGATGTGGTTGATGTCTTCCCGCTTGAGCTGTTCGCAGTTTACCGGCATCACGGTCACCTGATACTTCTCGCTGATCTCATCAGCCAGCGTCCTCGTCTCATCGGCATATGGCTTCGCAGAATTTAACAGTACGATAAACGGTTTCCCAAGTGTCTGTAATTCAGTGATAGTACGCTCTTCCGCCTCCAGAAAACTGTTCCGTCCCAGTTCTCCGAAAGAACCGTCACAGGTCACCACGATACCGATGGTAGAATGGTCTTTGATAACCTTTCTGGTGCCGATCTCCGCCGCCTTCGTAAACGGAATCTCTTCCACGGACCAAGGGGTCTTTACCATGCGCTCCATATCCTCTTCCATATGTCCCGTGGCGCCGTCTACCATGTACCCCACGCAGTCGATCAGCCGTACATCCACATCAATATCCGTTCCCAGCTTAATATGCGCCGCTTCCTTGGGAATAAATTTCGGCTCCGTAGTCGTAATTGTCTTACCACCCGCACTCTGGGGCATCTCGTCCTGTGCCCGCTCCTTCTCATTCTCATCCTCCATAAAAGGGAGTACGAGCAGATTCATGAATCGTTTGATAAAAGTTGACTTGCCCGTTCTGACCGGTCCGACCACGCCCAGATAGATTTCTCCTCCTGTGCGTAACTGTATATCTTTATACAGGTCATATGTACTGTTCTGTAAGAAATCCATATAAAAATCCTCCTGCTTATACTGGTAAATGTATATGCAGGAGAAACCCTGTCTATTCTATTCAGTCTTCAATTTTATGGAAAATAATGCAGTTCGGCTGGTTTACCTTAATCTCTTTACCATTCATGACAAGCAGTCCGTTCTTTAAGTCTACATTAAAGAATGTCATGGTGTTGGACTCATGATTCAAGGAAACAAGGTGCTTGTTATCCGGGAAAAGATTCGCATCCTTAGGATAGTCGCCGCTAATGGGCAGACACAAAATCTTCTCCAGCATTCCCGTCTTCTGATCAATCTTATAGACGATCGTACTGTTGTCCCCGGCATTAGAGCTCACCATATATTTAAAGTCTTCCGAAATGTTCAGGGCACTTGCTGCCGAACCGCCCGCATGATAATCATTCAGCGTGGAAATGGTCTGAATCTTCTCAAATTCCGGATTGCCATTCACTTCCTCGTACGTATAGACATCAATATAGTTCTTTAATTCATGTACAATATAAAGAAACTTTCCGTCCTTGGAAAATTTCATATGACGGGGTGCCGATTCCTGCTCGCTCCTTATCATATCAATGGGTTTGAGTTTGCCGTTCACGTGGTCAAGACGATATACATTGACATGGTCAAGCCCCAGATCCGCGGCACACAGATAATGGTTATCCCTTGTCATCTTGACACAGTTGACATGAGGTCTGAAATTCCGTTCTGCGATACTGCCCAGTCCCTTATGATAAATCTCGTCCGTGATCTCTCCGATACCACCGTCCTCCTGCAGACGCAGCACCGTGATCTTGCCGTCATGGTAACCGCCTACAAATAAGAACTTATCTTCGTAATCCGTGGACAGATAGCAGCCCCTCATACCGTTGATGCTTCCTTTATTGATGACTTCCAGATCGCCTCCCGGCAGGATCTTATAAGCTTCCACACCGAAATCCGTGATAGAATACAGGAACTTGCTGTTATGGGAAATGGTAATGTAGGAAGAATTGGTGATCTCCACCTGATTCTTCTCCGTCATTCTGCCATTCTTCATATCCACATCATAGATTTTAATGCCGTAGTTATCTTCTTTTCCTACCGTATAAGTAGAAACATATGCCACATATTTGCCCTGACTCATAGTTCAAACCATACCTTTCCTGTTTCTTCAACCATGATTTTATCATAAATCACAGCCTTTGTTAATCTTTTTCCTAAAAAATGCCTTTATTTTTCAAAATAGCATTGACATAGTACAGCTATACTGTATAATGAGATTCAACGTTTGTTTAGTTTTAGTAAACTTTATGTTTATTATCAATGAGAAAGTGACTTGTTATGTATGGACAGCAATTATTCTAACCGGATAGAAATCGGCAGCAAAATCAGAGAGCTTCGTAACAGAAAGGGGCTCACGCAGGAGGAACTGGCAGATCGGTGTGAGTTATCCAAGGGCTTTATCAGCCAGTTGGAGAACGATCTGACTTCTCCCTCCATCGCAACCTTAATCGATATCCTGCAGTGTCTCGGCACCAGCTTAAAAGAATTTTTTAATGACGAAGACGATGACCAGATCGTTTTTAGTAAGGAAGATTTCTTCGAGAAAACAGATACGGAATTACATAATAAGATCGAATGGATCATCCCCAATGCACAGAAAAATATGATGGAACCCATACGCGTCACACTGAAACCCGACGGTTCCACTTATCCGGACCAGCCTCATGAGGGTGAGGAATTCGGCTATGTACTCTCCGGTTCCATCACGATCGTAATCGGGAACCGCAGTATAAAAGCCAAAAAGGGAGACACCTTCTACTACACACCCCACGCGGAACACTATATCAAGGCAAACGGCAAGACAGATGCCGTGTTCCTGTGGATCAGCACCCCGCCAAATTTTTAAACGGAGGAACGCCATGTCAAAAGAATTGATTCATTTAAACAATATTTCCAAGTCCTTTGACGGACAGATGGTTCTGGACGAGCTGGATCTGACCATACATGAAAATGAATTCGTAACGCTGCTTGGTCCCAGCGGATGCGGCAAGACTACTACGCTGCGCATTTTGGGCGGATTCACGCAGCCTGACACCGGCAGAGTCATTTTTGACGGGCAGGATATCACGAAAATACCCCCGAACAAAAGAGCCCTGAATACGGTTTTCCAGAAATATGCTCTTTTTACTCATATGACTATCGCAGAAAATATCGCTTTCGGACTCAAGATCAAGAAAAAATCCAAAAGCTACATAGACGATAAGATCCGCTATGCTCTGAAGCTGGTAAATCTGGAAGGTTACGAGAACCGCTCGCCCGACTCCTTAAGCGGCGGACAACAGCAGCGGATCGCCATCGCCCGCGCCATCGTTAACGAGCCCCGTGTGCTCTTACTGGACGAACCACTGGGCGCCCTCGACTTAAAACTTCGCCAGGAGATGCAGTATGAACTGATCCGTATGAAAAACGAGCTGGGCATCACTTTTGTCTATGTAACCCACGATCAAGAGGAGGCTCTTACCATGTCCGACACCATCGTGGTCATGAATCAGGGCTATATCCAGCAGATCGGATCGCCAGAATCCATCTACAACGAGCCCGAGAATGCTTTTGTTGCTGATTTTATCGGTGACAGCAACATTATTCCGGCGGTCATGATCGAGGATAAACTGGTCAGCATCTTAGGCACCCGATTTGCCTGCGTAGACACGGGATTCGGACATAATAAGCCAGTGGATGTGGTGATACGTCCGGAAGACGTGGAACTTACCGCCCCCTCAGATGGAATCTTACAGGGTGTGGTGACGCATCTGATCTTTAAAGGCGTTCACTATGAGATGGAAGTCATGGCCGGCGGCTTTGAGTGGCTGGTACACTCTACCGTAATGCAACCGGTAGGCCAGGAAGTAGGAATCAAAGTAGATCCCTTTAACATCCAGATCATGAATAAACCGGAATCCGAAGACGAGGAGGCGGTAGCAATTGAAATCTAAGAATAAATGGCTGTCTGCGCCTTATATGCTCTGGTCCGTCGTTTTTATCATCATCCCGTTGGGCATGATCCTCTACTACGGACTGACCGACAAGACAGGTGCATTCACTTTAAACAATATTATCGCGATCACGACAGCAGGACACGCTAAGGCTCTGCGCCTTTCCATTCTGCTCTCCCTGATCAGCACACTGGTCTGCTTTCTGCTTGGCTATCCTCTGGCGATGATTCTGGCTAATATGAAGGCAGGCAGACATAACTTTATCATTTTAATTTTTATTCTGCCCATGTGGATGAATTTCCTGCTCCGCACGCTGGCATGGCAGACATTATTGGAAAAAAACGGCGTTATCAATAATGTGCTTACTTTTTTAAACCTGCCCGCATTAAAAATCATCAACACACCGGCGGCCATTGTTTTAGGTATGGTATATAATTTCCTGCCTTTTATGATCCTGCCGCTGTATAATGCCCTGTCAAAAATCGACAGGAATGTAATCAATGCCGCCCATGATCTGGGTGCCGACAGTGTATATACATTTATCCGTATCATACTGCCGCTTTCCGTACCCGGTATTATCAGCGGCGTGACTATGGTATTTGTTCCCGCGCTCACCACTTTTGTGATCAGCGCGCTTTTAGGAGGCAGTAAGCTGCTTTTGATCGGTGATGTGATCGAACAGGAATTTACACGGACATCCAACTGGCATCTTGGAAGCGGCCTGTCCATCGTATTAATGGTCTTCATTATAATCAATATGGTACTGTCCGCTGTTTTTGATAAAGATGGGGAGGGATCTATGTTATGAGAAATACTGCAAAAAGAATTTATGTTGCCCTGATCATCCTTTTCCTGTATGCGCCGATCGGAACGCTTATGGTGCTGTCTTTCAATGCAAGCAAGACAAGAGCCAAATGGGGCGGTTTCACATTCAAATGGTATATTGAACTGTTTCAAAATGAGGAGATACTAAGGGCTCTGTTCAACACTATGCTCATCGCTCTTCTCTCCGCCCTTGCCGCTACAGTCATCGGGACTGTGGCATGCATCGCAATGACCGGCATGAAGCGCAGAACGAAATCCATCATGATGGGAATTACCAATATTCCCATGTTAAACGCGGAAATCGTGACCGGCATCTCCTTAATGCTGCTGTACATCAGCTTAGGCATCAAGTTCGGAATCGGCACGATACTTTTGTCGCACATAACATTTAATATCCCCTATGTTATCTTAAGCGTCATGCCACGTATGAAACAGCTTAATCCCAGCACTTATGAGGCGGCGCTTGATCTGGGGGCATCCCATCTGACTGCTTTTTTTAAGGTGGTGCTGCCGGATCTTCTGCCCGGTATCCTGTCAGGATTTCTCATGGCATTTACGATGTCTTTGGATGATTTTATCATCACACACTTTACCAAAGGTGTCGGTGTAGATACCCTCTCAACAAAAATCTACACCGAAGTCAAAAAGGGAATCAAGCCGGAAATGTATGCGCTTTCAACTCTTATTTTTGTGGCAGTACTGACACTGCTTCTATTGATTAATCTGTCACCGGACAAAAAAACGAGCTGAGCTCAGATCCTATACACAAAAACAGGCTGACAGCCATAAAGAAAGGCATGTTTATCGATATGAATAAAAGATTATCACACATAGTATCTATATCTGTTATATTAGCTCTGACCTCTACGTCTTTTCTGACAGGCTGCGGCTCTTCCGATAACGGAAAAAACGGACAAGTCATCGTCTACAACTGGGGAGAATATATTGATCCTGAAACTCTCGAAATGTTCGAGGAAGAAACCGGAATCAAAGTCATATACGACGAATACGAAACAAATGAAAGCATGTATCCTAAAGTAGAATCCGGCGCTGTTGCTTATGACATCGCGTGTCCGTCTGATTACATGATAAGCAGGATGATTCAAAATGGTATGCTTGCCGAAATAAATTATGACAATATTCCCAATGCGAAATTAAATATTGGTGCGCAGTACTATGACCAATCCAAGGAATTTGATCCCGAAAATAAGTATTCTATCCCCTACTGTTGGGGAACCGTAGGGATTCTCTACAATAAGACTATGGTTGACGAGCCTATTACCAAATGGGCTCAGCTTTGGGACGAAAAATACACCGATAACATTCTGATGCAGGATTCCGTGCGGGACGCTTTCATGGTTGCCGAAAAATTAAACGGCTTCTCCATGAATACATTAGATACCGATGAGCTGGCAGTCGCTATGAACTCCCTCATCAAGCAGAAACCTATCGTTCAGGCATATGTTGTCGATCAGGTTCGTGATAAAATGATTGGCGGTGAGGCGGCGATCGGCGTAATCTACTCAGGCGAGGCGATTTATACCCAGCAGGAAAATCCTGATCTGGTATATGTAATTCCCGAAGAAGGTACCAATGTCTGGATCGATTCATGGGTCATTTTAAAGAATGCGCCGAATATGGAAAATGCCGAGAAGTTTATTGATTTTATGTGTCGTGAAGATATTGCATTGAAGAATTTTGAGTATATTACCTACTCCACCCCGAATACGGCGGCAAGAGAACTGATTGAGGACGATGCGATCCGCAATTCCAAGATTGCCTTTCCGGATCTGTCCCAGTATGATAATCTGGAGACTTTTGTGTATCTTGGGGAAGACGGGGATGAAATTTATAATGAGTTGTGGAAAGAAGTGAAGGCGTACTGAGTGTGGTACGCCTTATTCGACTTCATTTTTATTCAATAGTTTCACCTACATATTTGAATCGATACTTACCCTTTCCCATACCCTTAACGGCCACAAGAACATCCAAATCACGGAGTTTTTTCATTATGCTTCTTGCTGTAGAATCCGGACATGATAATTCTTGCATCACATCTTTTGTAGAAAAAACTCTATTTACCTCCATTACAACATATATTCTCAATAACTTTTCTTCCGTTGGCTGCTGATATCCCTTGTTTATAATTCGATTTCTTAAAGTATCAATGTTTATCTTTTTAACATTTAAATAATCTGCCTTTTCTTTAACCGTTAATTTGGGGGCATCAATCTTAGCGTTTGGACTTTCAAACGCTAACTTTTGGGCATCAATCTTAGCGTTTGGACTATCAAACGCTAACTTTTGGGCATTAATCTTAGCGTTTGAACCTTCCGCATTATATACTGTTGTTTGCATCATAAATGCATTCATACGAAAAACAGGGGTTGCTAAACCAGCATTCTCTAACTCTCTATACATACGATCCACACCTTCCCCATACTCCTTAACATACTCATAGTTTCTTAAAAATTCAGCAATCTTGGGATTTCTGGAAAAATGTGTCGTCCGCATATTATCCAATTTCACCGTTCCCGGAAGTTTACCGGGACTTTCTACACAAATACGGTCATCAAACATCTTGATTTGAATATCTGTTCCTTTAATAGAGTAGTCTCTATGTGTTACTGCATTGACAATAATCTCTTGACGAACAAATTCCGGATACTCTTCTTCCGTCACAAACAACCCCGTTGAACCAAGGTAAGTCTTTTCTTTGATCTGCGTAGCCAGATATTTGATTGATTCTTCAACTTGCTTTAATATTGTCCCCTCAAAAATTACATCCTTAATAACATTCATTTCCGTACCAAACAGTTCCTCAGTACCATCATATCGAATAAATCGTACTCTGGCTCTTGGAAAAAATCTTTGCGGATAATTTCCAAACAAAAGTATCGCAGCGGCACTGAATTGCACCATACCATTCTTTTCTACAGCAAAGTTATGATTTTGTAATAAATATTCCTTAGCAGACTTACCATATTTTATTTTCTTTAGATATTCTGTCAGAAAATCTAAATCAATATCTTCCCAATCTGCATCCAACAGCAGTGCATCTTCAAAGAAACGTAACCCCTTATCATACATTAATGTCATCCTATCTTCAAAAGATAATTTCTTGCTCTTATCTCCTATACGCTGAAAAACCTCATCTGCATGATTGGCATGTAGAAATGTGCTTGCTTCAATGTGCATCAGTAAAACATGATTATTCCGTCCCTTATAGTCCGTACAAGGTATCATCTCCGTTTTTACCTGTACCGATGGATGGCAATAATCAACGGGAACACGTAACAAATCATTTAATTTATCATTTTCGTAATCTACACCTTCAACAGTGCGTGTTTTATCAGAAATGCCAATAGCTATTGTCCCACCGTCAGCATTAGCAAAGGCACAGATTACATCGGATAAAGCAGTTGCATGAATCGCTATGCTCTTTCTATCAAATACCTGCCCTTCTTCCATTGATAAAATTTCTTCGATTGTCACTGTGTCACCTCTTTGTGTCAAACATATAAACAAAATTTTTATTTAATCTGATTACGCATACAATATCAATTATTGATTGCCTATATATTGATATTATACCTTCTTCTTCACATATCCTACAATATATTTTTTTGTTTTATCTTTGTTTGCCTCCGAATCAAATCCAACCTTTTCATCCACAACATCGCATGAAGATAAGAATCCTCTATCATATAGACGCTGACATAATTTCTGATTGTATTCGCTAGCAAACAATTTATACTTATGCCTTTTTCGTTCAGCAAACTGGTCATAAGGATTTCCAAGCAGATCAAGCCTATGTGCCACTTCGTCTAAGGTGAAAGCATCTAGCTGATTGAGGAATAATTGGTATCTATCCGCATGTTTTAGAACATCCCATGCCGCGCAAACATAAACCTGGGAAATCACAACGCCAAGTTTTCTCATTTGCAGCGCCAGTTCTTCATCTATATCATCGAGCGAAATACTATTTAACAATAATTCAACTTCTTGCTTATCAAGCGCATCCTCATTTAATAACTTTTTCACATCATCTATATCTATATCACATTCATTTATTTGCTCAAAAAATTCTTTATAATTTTCAATTGCAAATTTTGTATGAAGTCCATCCGCCCTCTCCTTAAGTTCATTATAGCTTTTAGGTGTAAAATCAAAATAATGCTCCTCAATCATTATTTCAATTTCCCTTTCCCCAAATTCAATAAATGAATTCGTAAACTCCTTAACACGATGTGCTTTAATCAATACTTCAAAACTTTCAATTGAGATATCTGCTATCAGCAGTTCTTTAATCACGCTATCCGTTGGGCCATCTTCGCTATGACTATTAGCTAATACATCCATATTCTTATCTGCATATTGAACAAGCGTATCCGTAACACCATAATGCATACGATACTCCATATAATTGTCCCAAGAGGCTTCGGCTCTTTGATTAGCCAATAGATAATCCCAAATATCTTTTTTCTCTTCATCTATACAATTTGATAAACATGAAGATAACTGCTTCCAATATGCCAGATGTTCTTTTTGTATGACTTTTATACATAAATCTTTTTTACATTTTCCCTCCCTTGAAAGAGCAACCAGCCGTTCAACTATTTTCTCTACATCTTCAGTATTTTCCTCTGTATTTTTATCTCCCAGCAGTATGATATCTGTAACATAACTTAACATATTATCATACACATAGTTGATTAATGAATCACATCCAGACTCTTCTATACAATGGAAATTCTTCATAAAAAGTACCGGCAAACACTCTGGCTTAATAATTCGAAATATTGCATATATCATCAAATAATTTAATTTGTAGCACCTCTGCTCAATAATAAAATCAAATAGTTCCCTATCAACCCCTCCAAAATCTAAACTATGAAAGCAAATTCCTAATTCCACAATAACATCCTTAATCTTGGAAATTTCAATTCCAGATAATTTAACGAGAATATGGTTATCTTCTTCAATATAATTTCTGATTCCTCCTGCATACATATCTTCTATTTCATAATCATTTTTCTTAATGTCATCTATATCACATGCATCAATAATCAATTTTAGATACTTATCTTTTGCATCTTTAGACAGCGTCTCATCATTTTCTATATCTTTCCAAATATAACCACTTGCATGACATAGTGCTTGTAAAAAATTCGTTACGTTTTTATTTCGTTCTATGTACTCTTTAATAAATTTCAAACTCAAATCAGAACGGTCAGTAAGATGTTTAATTAATTTTGCCAGCTTTACTTCATTTGATATGCTATTTAATAAATAATCCATCATATCAAAATTCAAAATTTCTTTTTGCTCAAATTCGTAGTCAAGTAATTTGTTAGCCACATTTTTGCAATGTTTAATAGGGAACGCAAAATCATTAAGACTTTTGAAATTTCTAACTGAAAGAATGAAATTTAACTCTTCTTTCGATATACTACCCGGATAAAAATGATTGATATAATCAGCATAGTTTTCATTAATATAACCATGCCGAAGCAGCAGTACTAATAGCTCATTTTTGCATACTACCCCCGGGAGTACATCTTCTTTAGGATAGTCTGCTAATAATTGTTGTACTGAATTTGCACGTAACCGGATAATACTCCTATCTATCTTTTCAAATTCCAGAAGAATTTCTTCATCTTGTTTATCAATAAATGCGCGTTGTGCATCATATCTAACACATAACTCATCAACTGTTTTATTATATTCAGATAAGACTCCAATTTGTTTTGAACTATTATAGACAGAATTATTCCCTTTGTATGTAATATTTATAGAATTATTATTCAACAAAGCAAAATCAAATTCATCTGACAACAGTTTTATATAATCGTATCTTTTACCATTAACTGTAATATATAATACAATCCCTTCATTATCTACAATTTCTGATAAAATCACAATTTTTAATTCTTTAAGTGATTTCAACGTATCTTTTTGCTTACACTCTAATTGTTTCCGCTGAAATTCCAGATTTTCTTTTGCATTTTTCATTGCATTTTCTTTATATTCAAAAGCGGCTTTTATATCTCCTGCCTCACACTCCAACAATGCAAAATCGCTGGGGTATGTATTTTTGTATATCATCAGCGCTAACATACATTCATCATCCATATAATCTTCATGTTCATTTAACAGCGTCTTTTTATATATCCAAAATTCATTAATGGTACTAATCAAAATACGCATATCATTTATAAACGGAGATACTATGGTGATAAATTCCTCGGAAATTTTATGGGCGGGATATTCTTTATTATCTATCTTTTTATCTCCCATTCCGAGTAAATTGCGCATAATTTCCCCTGAATTAGTCGAATTAATAACCGGAATTACAGGAATCAAGAAATCAAAAAACTTTGTTCTTTCAGTTTCTTTACCAAATAAATCATCTTTAACCGCATACACAAATACAATCTTTCTTTTAAGTATTTCATAATTATTCAAAATTGCATTAAGTTCCCGCAATTTAATAAAAATGGATGTCGTATTAAACCGGTCTAAATCTTCAACGAAAACAACATCATATTTTGTTCGTTCAAAGAAATATAGCATTTCATCAATATTTTTGTTCAAAACAGAATCTGTACTGAGTTCCTCCCCTTGCACACTAGCCTCACCGACACTAATCTCTTTAATTCTGAATTTTGATGTTATAACTTTCAAAAGGCAACCTGCTCCAAGTACGAAAACCAGAAAGGCTACTAATATTACCGACATATCACTAAGTGAACCAATTTTAGAACTGTAATTTTGATTGTAAAAATCCAGCACTTTATTTGGCATGGCTAAGTAAAGTGTTGATAATATTACAACACACATAAAAAGCACACACACAATATATTTCCATAACTTCACATGATGAAGCTTTCTGTATCTGCTAAGCGGAATTTTATCAGCGTTCACTCCATAAAATAACTGCTTGAGAACGCCCTTTTCCAATTCATCTTCTGATTCCTTGAGCAATGACTTTGCTTCATCATACTTCTCTTGCCGCTGCAATTCAGATATTTTATCCCAAGTGTATCCATCAAACGTAGCCAGCGAAATCTTAATTGCCTTACATTCTTTATGTAACTTAAGATAGGAATTAATCACACTGCTCTTACCTGATCCATAAGGACCCGTGAGCGCAATATTCTTTATTTGTTTATTATTTAACGCCCAATGTAATGCTTTTATACTCTCTTGTTCACCATCTAAATTATCTATCGGTGTTAAATCTGTATATAATGATTTGATGTTTTCTTCTTTTGTATTCTTTAAAAAATTCTTTTCATCAGTATTTTTTCTCATTTCAAACCTCGCTAAACTAAAATCATATTTTGAACATAGCCTATAATTCCATAGGCATAAAATCATATTTAAGCCCAATATAGCTATTAGTATAATATTAAATATTACATTTATAGTATCATTCTGCAAAAAAATATTCAATTGATGAATTTTAACAATAAATTCACCTATAAGTTCTTTCATATATCATTTCTCCATTGTAGTATGTTGATGATATTTATGTTCTGCCTAACTCCTCCCTATTTTCCTTAATTCATCCAATATGCCCTTATATCGCTCCTTATTATTATCCACAACAATATCGTTAATCATATCTAAACCAGTGCTTGTCCACCGCACACCTGCTCAGGATCATAATCTTCCGGTATCTCCTCTCCTGATGTAGGTATTTCAATTTCATTAATCCACCACTTATCTATTTTCCGATATATATTCAGCATTCCACTAATAACATTGCATCATTCTCACTAAATCCGTTGTTTAAATTTTTTAGAAGTTCATGAATAATTTCATTTCTTCTAAGTCGCATTTTTTGATATAAATCATAATCATCCTCAGTAATAGCATCCATATTGATGAACCATTGTTAGGGTCGGGCGGAATTGACCACCCAGAGCCGCTTAGAATTAACCATTTCTAGTCGGATAGAAAAAGCCATTGCATTTTCCCTTTTGTGTTCTAAAATGATGTATGCCAATGCATCAGTAGAAATCACTATGGGAGAAAAACACAATGACTTAACTGAAATAATAGCACAAACCCTCTCTGAAATGAAGATGGAGCAGGGTGAAAAATTTGATCTTGGCAAGGTTAATCTTGCGGAATTGGAACGCAGGACAGGTATTTCACGGGCCAAACTGCGCAGGATCAAGAAATCAGGATTTATTGACCTTCCACATGCCCTTACCGGACGGAAAGCCGAGCATACTCTTTTGACGGGCTTTACAGGTATTATTGACGAACTCCTCCGGAAAGGAGTCACCAATTCTTCTGTCTGCTATGACAGATTAAAAGAGAATGGTTTTCAGGGTGGCCTGACCATCGTTAAAGAGTATATTTCCAGCCATAAAGAACTTATTCCACCCAGGAGGCAGCTTATAGCGCCCCAGGGAAGCCGTGGGCGGCGTTACCATACCGCACCGGGAGAATCTTACCAGATGGACTGGGGATTTGTTGAAGTGGAAGATGCTTCCGGCGACACATATAAAGTTGCCTGTTTTGCCATGATCTGCCACTGCTGTGGGCAGCGGTATGTCGAATTTTTTCCAAATGCAAAACAGGAGAATTTATTTATCGGAATGATCCATGCATTTTTGTATATGGGGATTCCTGAGTATATCCTGACGGACAACATGAAGAGTGTTGTGATCCGTCGTGACGAACAGGGGCATCCAATCTGGCAGAAAGATTATGATCTGTTCATGGGCAATCTCTGCTTTAAAACAAAACTGTGCAAGCCGAGGCATCCGTTTACCAAAGGAGCCGTCGAGCGTCTGGTACGGTTCGTAAAAGACAACTTCCTTCCGGGACGCATTTTCAATGAGATCACAGCTCTGAATTATGAAGCAGTCCGCTGGTGTGATACCCAAAACAGCATTTATCACCGTGCAGTTGACTGTATTCCGAATGATAAACATACGATGGAGTGTATGAAGAATGCTGCTGTACTTGAAGAAACGGTCGAATTATCGTACTACCTGTGCCCGGAGCGTAAGATATCCTTTGATGGCTTTGTCCACTATGACGGGCGCCGTTTTGGCGTTCCCTACTGGTATACCGGAAAAACCTGCCGCATAAAAAGAGACGGTTACATACTCTATATATACGATACTGGCATGACAAAGGTTCTTACTACACATGATGTAACATGGAGCCGCCGGGACAGCTTCTGCAGAGACCAGTATACTACAGAGCAGCCGGAAGAAAAGCCCACCGCACCGGTAAAGGTACAGATCAAACAGCTTGCCCCGCCACCGTATGACCCCGGTTTCAGCAGGTTTAACTTTGAGGAGGGGCTGTGGGATGAATGAATCGCTTTTTGAACAGATCCAGAACGCTGCTAAATATCTGAATCTTGATCTTAATGCACAGGAAATGGCTCAGCTTGCAGTTGACCGTGAATACACCTGGGAAAACATACAGGCAGTTGCTGAAATTCTTATGCATCTGCAGCAGAAGAAGAAAGAGAACATCGTTTCAACTCTGCTGCGTCTGAGCCGTCTGCCATTAAAAGAGCCAAAAACCTTTGAGGGCTTTGATTTTGGGCAGCTTCATGGAAAACAGACGGATGCCCTTAAAAATCTGCCAGCATTGTCTGCGCTCTATGCACATAAAAATCTTGCGTTTATAGGCCCGCAGGGAGTTGGCAAAACGCATCTGGCGATGGCTTATGGGCGGAAGTGCTGCCAGAACGGCCTGAAGGCGTATTTCTTAAAAGCAACTGAGCTGAACCAGCGTCTGACAGATGCGCGCAGATATGGGCGGGAAAGCAGTACGATCAATGGTCTGGTAAAGCCCTCCTGCCTGATCATCGATGAGGTGGGAAGATGCGTTTTTGATAAAGAAAACACAAGGATGTTTTTTGATATCATCGACCGCAGATACAATAAAGAAGGACCAAATATGATGATATTTACCAGTAATAAAGGTCCTGATAAATGGGGAGAGTTCTTCAACGAAGATTCCTCACTGCTATGTGCTCTTGACCGTATATTTGATGATGCCACAGTATTTATGATCAAAGGCAACAGCTATCGTGGGCAAAAATGTGAAACGATAGCGTTATCAGCCGGTGCACCATCGGCACTGCCTAAACCACAACATTAAAGAAAGGAAAAACTGGTGCATTGGTCGTTTCTGTTCGGCTGAGATTGGTCATTTTCTCCCGACTCTAAATGGCTAATTTCTCCCGACGCTAACACCATCGCAATGATGCATTTTCTATATTATTTTCCAAAGATCTTACTTCTGTTTTATAAGACTCTGTCTCTTCATAGCATATTTTGCCATCTTTAATCGCTACTTCGCTATAAAACTCTCTAATTTGTGTTACAATAAAATCTTTTAAGCACTCAAAATTTAACACAAACAAAATTGCAAAATTAATATTGGTTTTTAAGATATTTTCATCCAGTATATTAATCCAATTATCCAAACGTACTTTTCTCCTTCACATCAATGCATACAATCTATAACAGTCCCTTTAACATATTAATCTATAAATTTAATTTGTCCATTCATTAACAATGGCAATAGGTAATCCCGTAATGACGTAAGTTCTTGGTTCTCAAGCTGATTACTCTGAATTTTCATAAAATAATCTCTTACTTTA
>JAAUZY010000065.1 GCA_014804355.1 Lachnospiraceae bacterium | reverse complement strand
TTAAGATATCCGCCACCGCGATGATCTGCTGCGCCAGTGTCAGGTCTTCCGCCTTCAGCCCCTTATGATACCCTGTGCCGTCCAACTTCTCGTGATGTCTTACTGCAATCTGCAATACCGCGTCATCCACGACTCCTTCCAGAATCATCTCCGTGATACGTACATGCGCCTTCATGATCTTCATCTCATCATCATTAAGACGCCCCGTAGATTCCAGTATGTTAAGTGGGATCGCAATTTTGCCCAGATCATGCAGGAGTGCGCCGTAATGCAAGTCTCTTAAATCCTTGCCGGACAGTCTGGCCAGTCTCCCCAGCTGCTCCGCGAAATGCACCGTAGCTAACGTGTGGATCACCGTGTGCTCACTTCTGAAATCAATGGTGTACACGAGCATTTCCAGAAAGCCTCTCTTATACTGCTCGGAGAAAGCACGCTTCGCTAACAACACATCCAGTTCTTCCCTGTATTTGCCGTTCACCAGATTCTCCGTGATACCGTACCGCTCCTCCGCCTTATGGAAAAGGTCAAGCGCGGCACCGGAGAACTTGATATCACGGTATTTCGCGAAATACTCCGGCTCCAGCCTTTCGTCTTTCAAATGCAGGAAAGTATCCATCTTATCCGCCAGACTAAGCATCTCAATAATATGCAGGTAACGGCTCTGGATCAGGTTGTGCCTGTTGTAATCCAGGTGATGATACAACACCACCTCCGCCCTATCCCCCACGGGTGACAGATATTTTAAAAACAGAAACCCATAGATGGAATGGGGCCACAGATTCTTCGTCTCAAAATCACTCACGTTCTTGACGTTATCTTCCTTATAAAGTCCGATATCGTGCAGAATGCCCAGCATGGTATAGTCCACCAGCTCCTGCTCCGTATAGTGCTGCTCCGTGTATGTATTCTCATACTCCATCATTTTATAGAGGATATAGCCGGTAATCTCCCCGTGATTCATAATCTTATTGTTAATGATACCAAGGGTTTTTCTGATAATCTCGTTGACATCTTTACTACTGATTACACTCATTCGTATGTCTTCCCTTTCCTATACATCAAACAGCGTTCTTTACCACTGCTTTAACGCAGTTATAGACATTTTATCATTTTTTCATTCTTCTGTCCTCTGTTTCTTTGAAATTTATTTTCTCAATTTTATTTCTTCAATTTTTATCCGGAGGTTTCCCGCTTTCCCATATTTTTCTGTTTGCAAACATATGTTTGCATGCTATACTAACAGTAAATCTGCAGGGCAGATTAACTGTGCGAGTTCGAAAGGAGCCGGTTCACATGGAACAGCAGCGTACTTATCTGTGCATTGATTTAAAATCTTTCTATGCCTCCGTGGAATGTGTGGCGCTGGGTCTTGATCCCATGACCACTAACCTGGTAGTGGCAGATCCGGAACGTACCGAGAAGACGATCTGCCTCGCCATCACGCCCGCCATGAAAGCGCTGGGTGTAAGGAACCGCTGCCGCCTCTTCGAGATTCCGAAGAACATCAAATATCTGATTGCACCGCCGCGCATGCAGAAATACATTGACACTTCCGCGGATATTTACGCGATTTACTTAAAATATATTTCCAAGGAAGATATCCACGTATACTCCATAGATGAAGCATTCATGGACGTTACGGATTATCTGACGCTGTACCGTCTGTCCGCCCGTGAACTCGGACAACAGATCATGGAGGACATCTACAACTCCACCGGCATACGGGCAACCTGCGGCGTGGGAACGAATCTGTATCTTGCCAAGGTCGCCTTGGACATCACCGCCAAGCACGCCACGGATTATATCGGAGAACTGGATGAGGAAAGTTACCACCACATTCTATGGAATCACAGACCCCTCACCGATTTCTGGCGCATCGGCGCAGGCATTGCAAGACGTCTGGATCCCTACGGCATCCGAACCATGCGGGATGTTGCCGAGGCTGACGAGGATCTCCTCTACCGCCTCTTCGGGATTGACGCAGAGCTTCTCATTGATCACGCATGGGGACGCGAGCCTGTCACCATGGCCGATATCAAATCCTACCGCTCCCACACCAACTGCATCAGCAGCGGTCAGGTACTGGGCTGTGACTATTCTTTTGAAAAAGGTCTGCTGGTTGTAAAAGAAATGACAGATCTCCTCTGCCTCGATCTGGTGGATAAGAATCTGATTACCAAATCCGTCACTCTGCATGTCGGTTACTCCAACCGACTGAACATTCCGTCCGCCCACGGCACGACGACGCTGCCCGTGGAGACGAATTCCGACCTGCTGCTCATCCCTGCCGTGACAGCGCTTTATGAACGGATCGTCAACCCCGGATACGGTATCCATCGTGTCAACATCACCTGCAACAATGTCATGCCCGAAGAATACCATCAATATCATTTCTTCGTGGACGGGGAAGAACTGGAACGCAACCGCAAGATGCAGCAGGCAGTCCTGACTATCAAGAATAAATTCGGCAAGGACGCCATCCTGAAAGGTATGAACCTGGAAGAAGGCGCTACCACAAGGGAACGGAATCATCAGATCGGAGGACACAAAAGTGGCGAGTAAACCTAAGAATAAAATGCCAATAGAAGAACGTGCCAAGCAGTTCATGCCATTTGCGGCGCTGAAAAACCTGCCGGAAGCGCTGGCCGCCAAAGAGAAAATCACTGTACCGAAAATAGAATTATCCGAAGAGATGGCCGAAGAACTGAATCGGCAGATGCACGCACTCACCAAAGGGCAAATCGCTGCCGTCGTATATTTCCATAAAGACGAATATATTAAAATAACCGGCATGGTCGCCCGCATAGACGAAACCAGCCGGATTCTGCAGATTGTAAATACAAAAATTAATTTTGATGATATCCTTGAGATCGCATTCCCGGATCAGAATATCTGAGACCGGACTATACAGCCCTTGAAACGCCCGCTTCTAATTCCAGCAGATACTTCTTTGCCTCTATGCCGCAGGCATATCCGCTGATATCTCCATTCTTGTGGATCACCCGATGGCAGGGAACCATGATAATGATTGGATTTCTGTTATTGGCCTGCCCCACCGCACGCTGCGCCTTCGGATTGCCGACCGCTGCGGCGATATCCTCATAGCTTCTGGTCTCGCCGTAAGGAATCTTTTGCAGCTCACCCCAGACGCGTTGTTGAAATGGGGTTCCCTCACCACCGATGGGCAGATCAAACTGCCTTCTTTTGCCTTGAAAATATTCGTCCAACTGACGACACGCTTCGTCAAGCAAAGAGGAAATGCGCCCTCCTGTTTCAGCATGTCTGTATAAACGATTCCCTTGCAACATGCTGTCCTTTGCTGTAACAGCATTTTCTTCTTCCTTCTGTATGTGCAGATTTGTAATCTTTCCGTTTTCTTCCCTGATGTACAGCACGCCGATTGGGCTTTGATAAAAGCATTTTGTTTCCATGTGTCAACTCTCCTTTGTTTTCTTGCTCTGTTTCTTTCTTCCTCTGGCAGCTACCTTCCTATCATATCACAGCTCATTCAAATCTTCATATTTTCTTAAAGATTTTTCTTTCTTAAAATCACTTGACGCACGCAGACTATTGTGATAGTCTACATACAAGAGGTAGACTATTCCGATAGTCCACTCTCAAGATACACTCTATTGCAATAGTCAAGAAAATGTTGTCGGCGCAGACATTATGCGCAGAAATGAGGATTACCATGAAATTGTTTGATTCTGAATTAAAAGTGATGGAAGTCTTGTGGGAACAAGGTTCCAAGCCCGCCCGTGAGATCGTTGATATTCTGTCCGAAAGTATCGGCTGGAACAAAAACACAACCTATACCGTCATAAAGAAATGCGTTGAGAAAGGCGCCATAGAACGAGAGGAACCTAATTTCCTGTGTAAGCCGCTTGTCACGAAAGACGAGGTGGCGCAGAGCGAGACCGAACAGCTTATCGACAAAATGTTCGGCGGTTCCAGCGAACTGTTCTTCTCATCTTTTCTCAAAAACCAAGGAATTTCAGAGGCGGACGCCGAGCGTTTGGCCCAGATGATCAAGGAGGCGAAATAATATGCTGCATTTTGGAATGAATATGCCCTTTATCCTGATGATGTTCTACGGAAGCGTGATGATCCTGATCGTCCTGCTCTTCCGTTTACTGTTAAAAAAGAAACTGCCAAAATTTGTTTTTCCGATCCTATGGTGCGTAGTGCTGGTGCGTCTGCTTGTACCTTTTTCCTTAAGCAGCCCGCTCAGCATCAAAGTATCCGGAGATTCCCCTTTATCATCTGCTGTAGAAATAATCAATGCGTTTGGGGCAAATATCGCTGACACGGTAGTCACTACTTATAATGAAGCGGTTGCAGAAGATATCTCTGCCGGAACCGCTCCCATAACTGGACCGGTAAAAAATCTCGTGATCAGCAATTCCAAACTGAATACCACATCCCAGACAGCCCTAACGAAAGACCGCGGAAGCATTGACTCCACAACAGAAACAGCTTCCACAACAACTGCTATAGAAGATTTCATATATGAATCTCCGCAAACGGCAATCACAGCCGGAACCGGCACCAAAACTTCGATGGTTACCTATGATTATCTCGCTGCTTACGCCGAGGATTCCGGGATACCATATGTTTTTCGCCGCTTCCCGCTGCAAGCCGTCTACTGCATCGGTCTTTTGCTCACCCTCGGTATGCTGTTATTTCAGAAATACCGTTACTCTTTGAGACTGAAAAATTCTCTTCTGATCGAGCATAATGAAACGATCAACGCGCTCCTGCGGGAAATGGACATGGGACACATACTGGTCTTTACCAATGACGAGATCGCTTCTCCGTTGACATGCGGATTATTGGCACCGCGCATCTATCTGCCCACACGCATGGATTTCCAGAACAGGGAACTTCTGCGTCATATCCTGATGCATGAGACCATGCACATTCGGCACAAGGATAACCTTGTTAAGACATTCATGCTCGCCGCGCTTGTCCTCAACTGGTTCAATCCGCTGGTATGGCTTATGGCAAAATGCCTTGCCGCAGATTTGGAGACTGCATGTGACGAAGCGGTTCTTAAGCATTGTCAAGACGAAGACGAACGGAAAAACTACGCTTACAGCCTGCTTGCCATGGCGATCACCGGCAGCCGGACCGCACTGCTCTACAGTGCCTTTTCCAAGACGGAGGTCGAGAAACGTATCCAAAGTATTCTCCATTATAGGAAAGCCTCTGCCATCCTGTTTACTGCCGCTCTTTCGTTTATGACATGCAGCACAGTCGCCTTTGCAACCTGCGCACAGGCACCCTTTTCGCCCTACCTGACCAGTACATGTGCCAGCGACGGTTCCCGATGGGGTGTTAAAGTTTATACCACTCGTGATCTTACTCTGGGAAAAGATGCACAGAAACGTGCGGAAGATATCGTGTTCCGTATTCTGCGCACAGATAATGACAGCGATCCCATACGTATGGATGAAGAGATGAGAACTGCTCTTTCCGATGAATTTCATGTAGAAAAAAGTGCTTTTCGTACCGATTTCTTTCTATGTTTAAGCGAGGAAGAACTGAAACAGGAATATGCGCAATGGGAACTTGTCCGTGAAGAATCGGGATTCTATCAATACAAGGGAGAACCCGTCCGCATCTTTGCCGACAAAATGATAGGCAGATATCACTCCAGATCAGAAGGTGTGATTGATGTTACTGTTGAAAGGGACCGCTTCGGATATATTACCGAGGTAAGGACACAGCGGGCTGGGGATAATGATTATGACCGTCATACCGAACAGTTGGAGCGTAACCGGGCATACTCTTCCGCATCCGGGCTGTCAAATGATGAAGCAACCGCTATAGAATACGTTCAGTAACCACACGACTTATCACAATACAACCATTCCTCATAATTGAGGGATGGTTGTACAATAAGCAATTCATGACACCAGATTACTGGCAAAGTTTTGCCACCACCTGATTGATCACGCTTCCCTCCGCCTTGCCTTTCAGCTCCGGCATCACTGTCTTCATGATCAATCCCTTATTTTTCTGTGCTATCAGATCGGCATATTTTTCCGTCAAAAATGTCTCCACTTCTTCGGCGGACATCATCTTCGGCGCATATTCCTGAAATATATCATATCTGGCCTGATACTCCTGACGCAGATCTTCGCGGGAATCCGGACAGCTATCCAACTGCTCCTTCACCGTCTTGATTTCCTTCAATATCACACGATCAACGATTTCCTCCGTGATATTGTCCCGGGTGCCCTCGTCAATGGCAACCTTCTTGGCTGCTGAAACCAGTGCAGAGATGGCGTCCTTACGCACTTTGTTCCGCTCCTTCATAGCAGCAATCATATCTTTCTGTAATTGTTCAAACTGCATTGTATTATCCTCGCTTTCTCAGAAATATTTTTACATATGACGCGATCCAAACCGCAACGAAATATTCCTTTTTCATAGGTATACCACTTAAAGCCAGCAAATGCAAGCGCATTTCCGCTCACATATAACCATAATATCCGGCTTCGCTCCTTTTTTCCGGCTATAATATCCCATAGTGTGCCGTAAACACTTTCTCATATCTGTTGCACACTTTCTCAATTTTGCTAATCGAATCGCAAGCCTGTCGGCAATCCATCGTGTACGGGTGGACTGTTATACGTCCCTTGTCCGCCTTGAATGCATCTCCCGTGAACAGATACTTCTCATCCACCGCATACATTGCGGAACCTTTTGTATGACCGGGCATCCATATGCTGCGCACTTTGTGCCCACACAGCTCCACTACCTCGTTGTCCGACAGATAAACGACCTTGTCCGCATCACACACCGGAAGTTTATTTTTATTCATAAGCTGTCTGTATGTGCTTCCGTCTATCATCTGCTTCTCCTGCTCACTCATATAGATCGTCGCATTTGAAAATAACGGAAGAGAGGCCACATGGTCATAGTCCGTGTGGGTAAGAAAAACCCCCAGAACATTCCCCGCGGCGATCGACAGCCGCTCCATCTCCGACTGTACCGCCCTGCTGTCAGAACCTGCATCCACTACGATCCAATTCTCACCTGCTTGTATAAAAAACAGATTGTTGCTGCGGTTCTTGATGGCTGTGATATCAGTACCCTCGACTTTGCCGCTGGGTAGCGGGTGCATGAAGCACATGGGCAGAACCGCTACCAGTGCTATAATTACAATGAGAATGATAATGGCTGATAATATGTACATTGTTTCCTCCGATTTTACATTATTTCAATTTATGGCAAGTTTTTCTTCAGTAGTCATAACATAAGCAACCTGAATATAATATCTCAGACTGTTTTAACTGTTCAAGGTACACATCTCTCCTCATTTCCACAGTGTCACTCCTTATTTTTGTGTATTGAACGATTTTTAGTAATGTCATTCTAACGCTAAATGAATTTTAACGCAATGGTCATTACTATTTTGTATATTTGCACTTTTTCATGTAAACAGCAAACATCCCAAAGAAAACAGATGAAATAAAAAAACTTCTGCCCCTCAGTATTGAAGACCAGAAGTTTTCTTCTTGCACCCACTTATTTTCATACATTGTATCAGTCTACATGCTACCGTCACCGCCCATAAGCCTCGTCATTTCTTCGATCCGCTCGAGGGGAAACGGCGGAGCCGTAAGCGGCTTCATCGCAATCGACATAAGCTTCATGGGATTGTCGTCCGCAGCCACACGGTTAGAGCTGAAACAGCCGCACATGCGGCAGCGATGGATGATCGCCCACTCCCCATTCTTCCTGACCCACACAGCTACCGGTTCCATATGCCCGCCGCAATCAGAAGCCCTGTCTCCGGGTTCGATATCTACATGCAGGCTGTTCAAACAGTTGGGGCAATGATTTCTGTGATCGCTACCCGCGCCTTCCGGCACTACCGGACGCCCACAGACTTTGCATGTAAATGATTCGTTGCATGCATGATTTTTGTAGTAACCTTTTTCAAAAGATTTTCTTTTATTTTCTCTATTCAATTGTATGTCCTCCTAAAGATCGTTCAAAATATTCCTGAAACAAACCTATTGGGAGGAGATGTCAGATCTACACCAACCTCCCGGTCAGCGCGCCGACTCCTTATAATTATTGTTCTTCATGTAACAATGCTCCTTTCCTATTTACAAAGGCTGATATCCCATCTTGAAGATATCAGCCGTCCGTCAATTCTTATGCTCTCGAATGATCCTGCGTATGCTCTTCTCCGTCAGAAAATATTGCTCGGATAATTCAGCAACTGTCACGCCGGACAGATACGCCTCATACATCTGTGCATTTCGGATCATCAGATCCTTTTTCGTCTCTGTTCCTGCTCCCCATGATTTGTGGTAGCCCGATTTCCTCGGAATGTAGATCATCTGTCCGTCTACATATTGCTGCACCAGAGCAAGCACATCTTCCGGCAGAATATCCTCCGCCCTAATATAGCCCATGATCGCCCTCCTAATATTAATTTCTTTAGGATGTGCGATGGCTATAACAATCAATTACATTTTATTGCAACAGCCATCGCTATGCAACCACTACATATCTCTTCATATAAAAACCTCCGTTTTATTTCAAATCTGTACACTGCCTAAGCACCAAAACCCGACGATATATCCAGTATAGCAATACTTATCTGATGAGGCAAGTCTCCTGTTTATTTAGAATTGTTTGTGTTCCTATACTTACTTGTGCTCCAATATGGTATTTGTATAGCGTTTTATGTGGTATTTGTTATACCTTTTATTGATTACTTTAGTAATCGAGCACAAATGCATCTATATCAGAATAATGTTTTACCTGTATATCTGCTTTTCTATACTCTTCCAGATATTCGCTCAAAATATCGTCATACGCTTTCGCTGTCTTATGCAAATCTTGTGAATTGTATCCTCCCCAAACGTCATATTGGCTGATATCCACTTCGCTGCTAATTTCCGAGAACATTGCATTGGAACTGAGTAAACTCATAAATGCAAGATGTGTGTCTCCGGTTTTAGCCGCTGCATACATCTTGTTTCGCCAATTCGAATACATCTCCTCGTAGGTACCGGAAAGCATATCTCCGATTGCCGGCTTCTTCTGTACGGCAATGGTTTTTTTCACATTATGGAACACGGCTATTGTTTCCTTCATAAGCGTGGATAAATGCTTTTTTACATCCGTAACGGAAGTCGCTGATATGACATCGTCTATCATGTCACAAAGCTTTTCCGGTCTGTTCTGCATTGCGTTCAACTCTTCATAAGCACGTTTTACCCCGTAATGAAAATACTGCTTATTCAACATTGCGATTGCATTCTCAACATAATAAATAACCCCGCCTGCCCCGGCTAACACATCTGACTGATGCTCTGAAATCATAGCCGATGTGTAACAATGTTCCGCCTCTTTTAATAGCTTTTCCGCTTTGGTATAATCTTCCTCGGAGAAGGGAGCCGCCAAAATATCTTTTGCCATTTGTCGCAATGTATCCAGTTGTTCTTTATATTTTGCATCTGTACAATAAACGATTTTAGTATCCATAAGTTTGGAAATGTTCGGGTGTTCATATCTGGCATCAGCCTGTAAACGTTCCCATGTGGTGCAGTAGATGTCATGTCCGACTTGCAAATCATCTTGTATAAAGGCACTTCCCAACTGCCTGCCTCTGTCATCATTGATTATAATGAGCAAATCTAAATCTGACTTTTCATAAAAGTCTCCCGTCATAAATGAACCATATATTCCTATTAAAGCGAGGGCACCCGGACACACAATGTCTGCTTTTTTAATGACTGCATCGATTATCTTTTGGTTTCTTTGTTCTAAAGATATCATTATTGATTTCTCCCTGTCGCATGTTTTTCGGTCAGATTGATGTTGGTTCGTTGTTATATTTTCCGTACTTGTATGCACTCTCTTTTATTGTTTGCTTTTTATATTAGCAAAAGCTGAATGCAGGTACAAGGTTCAAGAATAATTATAAATAGATTCATCGCAAAAGACACCTGCTGGTGTCATGACAAGCGTCTTTGACTAAAGTTTCAAAAAAGGCTTCCCTATTGTTAGAAAAGCCTTTTATAACTTTTTTCTAATGAATTCGTCACAATTATATTTACTCAATCAACGTGCCGCATGACCAGACCAACTGTTATATCACCCTTACGGATTTATATGGGTGAAATCACTGTGCTTTCAAGTGATTTTTAGGGCATTTTCGGTGGTTTTCTGTTTGATATATACCTTGTATATGACATTTTTCAAATTCTTGTTATCATGTTGTTATCACACATGTACTCTGTACCTTTCAGAATACCAATCTCATTTTTTTCTTTTCCAGTCAGCTGCGAACTACTGCGAATTACTGCGAACCTATTTTTCTACGTTCTGCATTTCTAAATACTGCAATATCAAATATCTATCATTTTTTTCATTTAACTGCGAACTACTGCGAATTTACTGCGAACTATATGTTCAACGAGTATGTCAATGTCGGGTCATGCTTGTTGCCATTCATTCTTATAATTTCCAGTTCCATCAAATGATCAGAAAATGAAAATTTTATTTATCGGAAACAGTCATACCTACTACAATGATATGCCCCATATGTTTACGGATACTTGCCGCAGACGGAAGGCATGCTTCGGAATCCGGCTCACTACCGGCAGCGGCTATTATTACGTCACAAATGTGTCAAATGCATTTGTTGCCACTTTTATCCAGATAATGCGGCATTTTAGATCTATACGCTTTCTTTGTCTCATTTACCAATCCGCCACGTTATACTTTTCCATAAGCTCTTTTGCCTTTGCTTCGCCTTCTTTAGTAATATACATGGATTTTGACCGATGCGAACCCTGTCTTATGTAGTCTTTCTCATCAAGTTTGTTCAGGACATCAAAATCATAGCCTTTCCATGCATATTTGTCATCTTGATTAGCAAATCTGTCTCTCTCCGTAAAATGAGACAAGTAAATCAACATCATTGATAATTCTTCCATTGCGGTTTTTGCATCTGTCTTATTCATTCTGTCCTCCTACATGTTCTAATATTTCCGTTTCCTTGCCGCAAAATTTTCCATTCACAAATTGTAATGTAAATTACCACTTATTTTTGCTGGCAAACAAATCTGTTTCGACTGCTCTGGCATATTTCTTCTCAAGCCACATCCCGTATGAGACGACTCTTCCACTCTTCATCAATCGGAGTTTGCGTTATTTCCTGCACTGTTGGCAAAGTGACTCCTTATACACAAAACACAATCCCACAATAGCCATAGAACATACATCCACTAAACGCACTATACTACAAAAGAGATACCTGTTGCCCGGCATCTCTTCAAGAGGTTTACAAATAATACTCCTGATTAAATTTTAGATTAATTTTTCAAGATTGCTTTTGAGTTTTGTAAATATGAAATTATAAGGGTAAAACCCATTTTGTGAAAATGTGTCCTCTAACTTTTTTTCAGCACTCGTGTTGATTTTCACAAGCTCATCAATCACTAATACGTCAATAAACTGTACCTGCTTTTCCACAATATCTCTCTTACAGTTCAAAGACATCTCAAAGCAATTATCATAACTTTTCATTCCACAGACAATCTGAATGCTTTCAAACC